>JAQTQF010000117.1 GCA_028712345.1 Phycisphaerae bacterium
TCGCCGACCGACGCGTCGATCATCTCCCAGATCATCTCGCTCAGGCCGCGGCCCTCGACCACCTGCTGGCGCATGCTGTAGAAGGTCTTGCGCTGGTAGTCCATTACCTCGTCGTATTCGAGCAGGCTTTTGCGGGTTTCAAAGTTTCGCTGTTCGACTTTTTTCTGGGCTTTTTCGATGCCTTTGCTTATCTGGCGAGCCTGAATGGGCATACCCTCTTCCCATCCGACCCACGAAAGCGCCTTGACGGTCCATTCTGGAGAGAAAATTTTCAGCAGGTCGTCGTCAAAGCAGAGGAAGAACAGGCTTGAGCCAGCGTCTCCCTGCCTGCCTGCGCGTCCCCGGAGCTGGTTGTCGATTCTTCTTGATTCGTGTCGTTCAGTGCCGACGATGTGCAGACCTCCGATTTGCGCAACGCCGGCGGCGAGTTTGATATCCGTGCCCCGGCCCGCCATATTGGTGGCGATGGTAACATTGCCGCAGAGCAGACCTGAGCGGTTTGTGTACTGGCAGCCGGCCTTTTCGACGATTAGCGCTTCTCTGGCGTGCTGCTTTGCGTTTAAGACCTCGTGCTCTACGCCGTATTTTCTTGTAAGGGCGTTTGAAATGGCTTCGCTTTTTTCGACGCTGATAGTGCCGACAAGTACGGGCTGGCCGGCGGAGCTCACGGTGTTAATTTCCTCTACTATGGCATCGAATTTTTCCTTCATCGATTTGTAAATCACATCATTGCGGTCGTCTCGGACGCAGGGCTTGTTGGTCGGGATTGTAATGACCTCAAGTTTGTATATTTGCATAAATTCTTCTGCTTCGGTAATGGCGGTTCCGGTCATACCGGAAATCCGGGCGTAAAGGCGGAAGAAATTCTGGAATGTGATGGTGGCGAGGGTTTGACTTTCTTCCTTAATGGTAACATTTTCCTTTGCCTCGACTGCCTGGTGAAGGCCGTCGGACCACTGCCTGCCGTGCATAAGCCTGCCGGTAAATTCATCGACGATGACGACTTTGCCGTCCATAACGACATAGTCTTTCTCTCTTTCAAAAACTATATGCGATCGCAGGCTTTGTTCGATGAGGTGTTTCCATTCGGTATTTGCGCCGACGAAGAAGGAGTCGAGGCCGACCATAGCCTGAGCGGTGCCTATGCCGTCGTGGTTAAGGTGGACGCTTTTGCGGTCGTATTCTACTTCATAGTATTGTTTTGTGCCAGCGAGACGAGTTTGGAGATTTTCAACTTCCGTTTTGTTTTTTTCTATAACGGCGGCAGCGGCCTGCCGACGGTTGGTGTCTTTGGCTTTTTTGGCCTCTGAAAGTTCACCTTCGGCATTTGCGACGGTTTTCTGTGCCGAGTCGATTTGTTTTTGGATGCGGTTGTATTCGTTTTGCAGGTTAATAATCTGTTTTGCGACGCCGTCTGCTTTTTTATATCTGCTGACATCATCGAGTGCTGGGCCTGATATAATGAGCGGCGTTCTTGCCTCGTCAATCAGGATGGAGTCAACTTCGTCTATAATAGCGAAATCGAGCGGTCCCTGGGACAGGTGTTCTTCGGCTATTTTCATATTGTCGCGGAGATAGTCGAAGCCGAACTCGTTATTTGTACCGTAGGTTATATCGCAGTGATACTGTGCTCTTCTTTCGTCTCCAGTGGTATCCATATCAGCCTGAATAGCTCCGACGGTAAGGCCGAGGGATTTGTAAACCGGTCCCATCCATTGGGAGTCTCGCTTTGCCAGATAGTCATTGACGGTAATAATATGGACTTTTCTGCCTGTCAGGTGCACAAGATAGGCTGCCAGTGTGGCGACGAGAGTTTTTCCTTCACCGGTAGCCATTTCAGCGATTTTCCCGTCGTAGAGAACCTTTCCGCCGATAAGCTGGACATCGAAATGCCTCATATTGATATTTCGTCTTGCCGCTTCACGCACGACTGCAAAGGCTTCGGGAAGTATTTGTTCGGGATTTTCGCCGGTAGAGAGACGGTCTTTTAATTCCTGTGTTCTGGTTTTTAATGCAGTATCGTCGAGTGATTTTAGATTTTCCTCAAATTCTGCCGCTGCCAAAGCGATATTCATATATGCTTTGACGAGCCTTTCGTTTCTCGAACCGAAGAGCTTTATAAGGAACTTGCTGATTTTACCGATAGGCATTAAATTAACCCAAAACTCAAAACTAAGTCCACCATCTGGAGTCCATAGGACTATAGATTCTGCCGTAAGGCATCCCTAACGGGACTTACGGAGTACTCAAAACTATTTTAAACCCTTGTAACATATTCTCCTGTTCTCGTATCGACACGAACCATATCGCCGACCTTTATAAATGAAGGAACGGAGATGATGGCGCCGGTATCGAGTGTTGCCGATTTTCTCTGACCTGAGGCGGTAGCGCCTTTGATTTCCGGCGGAGTTTCAGCGACCGTAAGGTCAACGGTGTTCGGCAGGGTGATGACGACCGGCTTGCCTTCGTGCATACTTACAAGCAGTTCTGTATTCGGCTGGAGGTATTTTTTTCCGTCTCCGAAAGCATCGTCGTCGAGAGTTATCTGGTCGAAAGTTTCAATGTCCATAAGGATATGGCCGTTAGGTTCAGAGTAGAGGTATTCAAATTTTCTCTTGTCCAGAAAGGCCTCTTCGATAGTGTCTTCGGACCTTATCCGGATATTTTGCGTAAGGCCGTCGAGGAGTCCCTTGATTTTTGTCTGGTAAATTGCGCCGCCTTTGCCGAGTTTTACATGCTCGAAGTCGACAATTATATAGAGCTTACCGTCGATTATGACGGTCTGTCCCTTTTTCATTTCAGTTGCTTTCATATTTTAAAGTTCTCCAGAATATGATAGTTGAGCAGTAGAAAGTTGACCGCAGGTGGACCGGACATTACTTTCCTGCTTCTTTATTCATTTTTTCATCCGTTCGACAGCTCACCTGCTCTGTCGGTCTAAGGCCGACCAGTATCCCAGAAATTGTCCGGTAAGTCAACCCTGCTTTGCCGGTATTAGGCCGACAAAGTTTGGCTTGCGTAAAGAAATTTTATCCATTATATTATGTTGTCTTGCCGTGTGGCGAGACAGTTAACCATCGTTGTTTTTTTTATTATTAACGGGTGCGAAAAATGCCAAAATCTACAAAAGCCCAAAAAACGGAAATAATAGGTCTTGAAGAAATAGTCCCTGAAAAAACGCCAAAGGACCCGTTCCTTGCGGAATTGTCCAAACTTGCCAGAGGAAATAATAAGATTTCACAGCAGCTTTACGAACAATACGGTGTCAAGCGCGGTCTGAGAAACGCCGACGGAACGGGAGTTCTTGCCGGCCTGACTCAAATTGGAGATGTGCACGGATACATCGTAAATGAAGGAGAGAAAGAGCCGGTTGTGGGAAGACTGCGATACAGAGGAATGGAAATTGAAGACCTTGTTACCGGCTGCCAGAAGGAAAAGAGGCACGGTTTTGAAGAAGCCGCATATCTTCTGTTGTTTGGAGAGTTGCCGAAGAAAAGGGCTTTGTCTAAATTCTGCAAACTGCTCGGCAAAAACAGAGTACTGCCGGAAGGTTTTGCTGAGAACATGATTCTCAAGTCCCCAAGCAGTAATATTATGAACAAGCTTGCCAGAAGTGTGCTTGCGCTGTATTCATACGACGAAACGCCCGAAGACCGCTCAATGAAAAATGTTCTGAGGCAGTGTATTGGTCTTATCGCAAGATTTTCAACCTTTGCCGCTTACGGTTACCAGGCGAAAAGGCATTATTATGATAACCGCAGCCTCTATCTCCATCAGCCGGATGAAACGCTTTCAACCGCTGAAAATTTTCTCAGGCTTATTCGGGCAGATAAGAAATTTACAAAGACCGAAGCTGACTTGCTCGACCTTTGTCTGATTCTGCATGCTGAGCACGGCGGAGGAAACAATTCGACCTTTACTTCACATGTGGTCTGCTCGGCTGATACGGATGTTTATTCGGCAGTTGCCGCGGCTATTGGTTCACTGAAGGGAAGCAAACACGGCGGAGCCAATATTCAGGTTATCGAAATGATGGACGACATTAAGCAGAATGTCAAAAAATATGACGACGAAGGCGAGGTTGCCGATTATTTAGCTAAAATAGTCAGAAAGGAAGCCTTTGATAGAACGGGATTGATTTACGGTCTTGGACACGCTGTTTATACGATATCCGATCCTCGAACGGCGCTGATAAAAAAACAGGCTGCCAGACTTGCGAAAGAAAAAAATGTCGAACGAGAATTTGAACTTTATGAATTAGTGGAAAGACTTTCGCCAGAGATTTTCCAGAAAGTCAAAAAATCCGACAAAAAGGTGTGTTCCAATGTCGATTTCTATTCGGGCTTCGTTTACAGAATGCTCGACATCCCGCCGGAACTTTATACGCCGATTTTTGCGGTAGCCAGAATTGCCGGCTGGTGTGCGCATATTATCGAGGAAAGCATAAGCGGCAGACGAATTATGCGGCCAGCCTATAAGAATGTTGCCGAAAAACGAGAATATACGCCGATGAGTAAAAGGTAAAAAGCGAGTGTTTGTCAGGATAGTTGAGCAGTAGAACAGTTTACCGCAGGCTAAAAAATAGTTCTCACCTGTTCATTTGTTCGATCGATCGCCTGCTCTGTCGGTCTAAGGCCGACTACCATTCGCCGGGCATAAGGGCATCTGAAATAGGCTGATTCCACCAGTCCGCTTCTCTTAGGTATTGTTTTGTCATCATCGCGGCGTTTACGCCGTCGCCGACGGCAGTGGCCAATTGCATAGCGGCGCCGATTCGGCAATCGCCGGCGACAAATATGCCGGGGATTTTTGTCCTAAGAAAGCCCACATCGCATTTGACAAAGCCCGCTTGGGTCAGGTCAACAGAGTCTTTCAGAAAAGCGGTGTTGGGAATCATTCCGACAAATATAAAAACGCCGCTGCAGGGGATTTCTTCTTCAGCATTGGTTTTTACATTTTTAATTTTTACTTTTTCAACTTTGCCGGCGCCCTCGATTGCGGTGATTACACTGTCGAGTTTGAGTTTTATGTTTCCGTCCGGGGAATTGACTTTTGCCATCAGCTCTTCTACCAGTACCTTTGTTGCTCTGAATTCCTGTCTTCTGTGGACAAGGGTGAGCTTGGCGGCAAATTTTGCGACATGGAGAGCTTCTTCGAGGGCGGTATTTCCGCCGCCGATGGCGACGACATCTTTGCCCTTGAAAAACGGGGCATCGCAGGTTCCGCAATAGCTTACTCCTGCGCCGGCGTTTCTAAATTCGGCTTCTCCGGGGACGCCGAGCTTTCGATAGTCGCTGCCGCAGGCGATAATGGCCGAGCGGCCGATGAAGCTGTCTTTGTCGCAAGCTACTTCGATATTGCCATCGGGCAATTTGGTGATTTTTTTAACCTCTTCAGTTTTAATCTCTGTACCAAAGCCTTCAGCCTGTTTTTTTATTTTTTCTATCAGGTCGGGGCCGGAGATATTTTCGTAGCCGGGATAGTTTTCGATTCTGTCGGTATTTATTATCTGTCCGCCGGGGAAGAATTTTTCCAGAACTAAAGTTTTGAACCTGTCCCTTGCGTTGTAAAGGGCGGCGGCAAGACCTGCCGGGCCTGCGCCGATGATTATCGAATCATAAATATCAGTCATTTTTACCTCCATACTATTTACTGTTAATGGGTTAATGGGTTAACGAGTAAAAAAACAACCTTCTGCTTATCCACTCATTTTCTCATCTGCTCATTTTCCTTTTCTATCGTCCGGTTTAGCGATGATATATTGTTCGATCTGTTCGATTTTTTCAAGCCATTGCGGGAAATCGGCGGCGAGTTTTTCTTTTTCAGTTCTCTGTATTCGGTATGAGAAGCCCCCGCGTACCTCGCTGAGAAGTATTCTGCTGCTGTCGTCAAAATATATCATCTGGTTTTCTGCGACTGTGCCAAGAAATTCAATTTCAGCGGCAAAAGCGGCCTTTAGACGAGGGTCGCTGTTCGGGTCTGCTTTTTTGATAATTGCCGGTTTGATTCTGCCGTCGGAAAGAATCATATCAACCATAACCGCGTTAAAATCACTATGCAGGAAATCTTCGACGAAGGTGTCGAAACGCATTTCCGGCAGCATTGAAGAGCTTAGTTTGAAGTTTTCCAGGCCGTTGG
>JAQTQF010000118.1 GCA_028712345.1 Phycisphaerae bacterium
CTCAAGGAGAGAGTCCCTAGTGTGGACGCCCCACGGAATACCCGCCAATGTTACCCGAATCGTGTTTGGGAGATCTGAAAGTGCCTCGAAGAGTCTCCAATGCCTTTTATATTTAGAGAAGTTAGCCACCATTAGGATATCTATCGTTTTGGTGTTGCATGGGGTGTCATAAAAATCACCATGAACCCAGCTCGCTGCATGAAATGGCAAAAAATGGCACAATGGTGTGAACTCCTGGCAGAGATCTTTTTCCGAAAATGCGGACGGCATGATGAAGAAAGTCTCTTGCGATCGGGCCGCCAGTAAACAGGCCGCAGTAGAATAGAATGGCTGCCAGGTAGGCAGAAAAATGATGCGGTATTGGGCTGAAAACTGGGCGAAGCTCCTTAGGCTCAAAATGGTTTCCAGGTTTTGTTCGAAAGACACCAACAAAAATCCGGGTTCCCTTTCGCTCACGAATGGTTTAATGATAGCGCTTCGCGATATCTCGGTGTTGTCAACCTGTTGGAGATGTGAAAAATATCTTTTTGTCAACGCATTTGCCTTCGATATGGCAAGTTTCCCGATAGATGTACGAGGATAATATGTCGCGATTTCGATCAATGTTTTGATTCGGGTGAGAGGCTTGCCGCACAAAAGTATGGCGGGGGCCTGGAACAATTTGAAGACTCCGGCTGCGTTGTTTGTGCGCAAGAAATCCTCAATATGTAATAGGATAATTGAAAGCTGATTGTTTATCATATCAAAATGTCATTCTACAAGACTTGTAACACCTTCAAATTGTTCAAATGGAACTTTCCTCTTTCGCCCTGGATTTTCGCGAACCAATAACCTGGGCTGGATTGCCCCCTACAATAGAAAACGGCTCTATGTCTTTCGTTACGACCGCTCCGGCCCCGATAATTGCGCCTTTGCCTATCCGTCTGCCCGGGAGAATAATGACCCTGGCGCCTATCCAGACGTCGTCCTCAATAATGACCGGTCTATTCTCATAGCTAACCTGTTGTGCCATCGGTATGTCAAAGCGGTCAAAACCCTTTGTTCCGCTCAGAAGCATCAGTTCCGGACCTATCATGACGTCCCTGCCGATTACGGCGGATTCCACATGTGACCTAATGCCAATTCCAGAATTATCGCCGAGTTGGGTTTGCGACATGAAGATGAAGGTAACTTTCGGCTCAACGTTTATATTCTTGCCGCACGAACGGAGAAGATGTCGGCAGGCGAATGCCCGCACTCTTTTTGCGCCAAGGGAATAAGGAACGGTTGACCTGGGAAGGTGTTTGGCTATCAAGTTATAGAATAACCAAAACAAAGTGCGCTTTGCAGTGTGATAGGAGAGGCTAATCATTGCAATCGCCGCAACTTACCGGAATCAGATCCTGTCCAAAATGTTTCTAAATTCAGTGAATTTCTTTTGCCATGCTGCCTCGAGGTCCCTTTTGAGGTCTCTCACTTCCACCTCGAGCTTGGCGTGGCCCGCAATTGTGTGCCGAATCGAGTTTGCTATGGCTTGAGACGAATTAGCCGTATATACGGCCCCCTTATAGAAATAGTTCTTTAGGACTGGGGTGTCGGAGAGAATGAGAGGCCTTCCCAAAGCAACTGCCTCATAGGCGCCGCACACCAGACAGTCCTGCATGAGGGTTAAATCCATTACGGCATCGGATGAATGAAGCAGGTTGACATATTCCTGCTCTGGCAGAAATCCGGTAAAGACGATATTCGCAGGCGCATCTTTGATAACACAGGATGGCGATTTTCCATAGTTTCCTGTGATATAGATGCACGTTGATCGATCCAGAAATCGTGCGCTTGCAATCACTTCTTTGTATGGCTCATCTTTTTGAAAAGTGCAGACAAATACAATGTTGTGCTTTCCCTGAAGTGAAATGGCGTTGGTCGCCCACATTTGGGGTATGGGATCTTCCATCACGAAGGGAGTTCCACCATTTGAAGCTACCTCTTTACCCAACTGGTCGTTCGTGACAATTGTCAAGTCTGTCTTCTTCTGTATCCAGGAATAAATGGGCAACAACCAGTTGTAATGAGAGTGAAAGGGCTTCACCCCTTCATTGTGTGCATCGACGACAAGGTGGAACCTGAATACGCGTCTGAGGAGCACGGCGGAAAGGGTAAGAACGACAGAGGGATTTTGTACGAATAGGAGTTTAGGCCTGAATCGGACAAGAAGCCCGAGGGTCTTTAGGATCAGATATGGATAACGGACAAAACGCGGAGCATTTATTTGCAGGATAAACAGTTTTGCATTCGGAAGAAGGCGAGCCAGTTCGATTGTACGGCGTTGGCTTTCCCAGGTTATCCAGATCATTCTTATAGGGTTCATTGGAGCTTGCTAAATCCTGAAATACGATGTGTTAGGGGTATCTACGCTTTTTGATCAAATTTATGTATTCACTCTCAATTTTTTCCACCCACGCCTTGATGTCAAATTCACCCTGTATTTTCTCTTGCGCTGTTTTGCTGATACTTTTTCTTACAAGAGGGTTACCGTAAAGGAAAACTATATGCTTATGTATCTCCTGCGTGCTGCCAGGTGTAATGAGCATGCCGGATTCTCCTGAAGTGATGATTGTTGGTATCTGTCCTACGGCCGATGCAATAGATGGAATTCCATATGCCATTGCCTCAAGGAGTGCTATGGGTGTTCCCTCAGTTAGGGATGGCAGGACAAAGACGTCCATGGCGGGAAGGAATTGTTCCACATTATTCTGGAAGCCAGTGAAGATAACATGGGGCTCTAATCTACTCTGCCTCACGATAGTCTGAAGCTGGGGCTTCAGGGGCCCATCCCCAACTATCATCAGTTTGGCCGGGCAATTTGCAGTCCGTGCAAGCGATACTGCCTCAATCAGATATTCAAGACCTTTCTCCTTGCTTAATCGTCCAACGTACCCCAGAACAAAATCGTTCTCGGGAAGAGAAAAGCTGCGCCGGATTTCCGACCTATGCGAGGTAAAGGAAGCCTCACTAATGTTAATCCCGACTGCGTTTGGGATCACCTTGATGTGGCTGGCCTCGACGCCGCCTGAAATCAAAATGCTACGGATGCTTGTTGATACGGCAATTATTTCGTCAGCGAACTTTAAGAAGAACCGATCAAACCGATTGTAGATCGACAGTTTCCTATCGCTTTCAATGAAGCCATGGCAGGTTGAAATGACCGGAATTTTCAGGAGCCTGGCAGATGATATGCCCAAAATGTCCGCGACATATCCATGCGTATGCAGGAGATCAAAGTGACCTTGCCTCAGATACAATAATAGCTTTTTAGACCTTCTCATAAGCCATAGATAATCGTGCTTTCCGAGTGAAACAGGAATTCTGTGCGGTGAGAAATTCTCCTTTTTTATCTCTTTTAGGAAGAAGCTGTCGCCTTCCCAGGGGCGAAAGAAAAGGATGGGGTGGATTTCGAATGCTGACCTGTCTACATTTCGCAGAAAATTAAGGCCTACTTTTTCAGAACCCCCAAATTCAACAGGTGTCATGAGATAAGCTATTCGATACTTATAATTCATTTGATAGAATAATATTAAATAATTTAATTATATTATAATATATTTTAATAATTATAACTATTCATAAATAGATTAGAGGGTATCCTATCGAGATAAGATCTATCTTCAACTAAAGAGTTAATTGACAAACAAGATAAAAGGAGTAGTTCTCAACAGATTCAGGGCTTAAAGTGCCTATAGATGTGATAGAGCTTGGTGAGTGGAGCGGATATCCTGGGTAAGAAAATGAACTCCAACCAGCTAAGAATTCGATAAATAAAAGGATAAAATGGCAAATCGTAATAACCGATCAAAGGCACGACCTTTGAACCAAATTTCATTTTGAACTTCAACTGAGATGATGTAGGTCCTTTACCACGGAAGCTATACCAAATGCACCCTTGTTCCTTAGCCCATTTGATACTCTCCCATTCAAGGAGTTCACTCGCGTTCAATCGGCGATAGTCAAGCAGGACGCCGCCATGCATTCCCAAACACTTTCTGCCAAACATCAAACACAGGGAGCCGCCGATCATTTGTCCCTTGTATTCAGCCAAGAGCAATACACCATTTCCGCGCTTTATATACTGATCCCATAGGCTTTTTTGGTACTCATAGCCTCTGCTCATGAAACCTTTTTCCTCAGAGAAACGCGTAAAAAGGACATAAAAGGCTTTCAGGTCACGAATATCCTTAGCCTCCCGAACGGTTACGCCTTCTTGTCCGGCTTTTCGGATACATCTGCGGACATCCTTTTTCATGGAAAGAAAAAACTCATCTTCAGTCGATTTGTCCTCCAGGTTTACTCGAACCACGTCTCTGGGCGCATTCCAATCCGTCCATCTTTGGCTTAGATGCCGGAAGTCAACTGCGGCGAATGGGTCCTTTCCATTAGCTATAGAAGACTCCAGTACGTTGGGGTCTATTCGCAAGAAAATGGCGTGGTTACTTTTCGCAAGGTCTTTAACTTTTTGGATTATTGCACCAATGGTTTCTCTGTCTGAAAGGCTACAGACAGGCCCCCTCGGCATATAAAGGATAGAAAACGGCGTAAATGGAATTGGTTTGGTCAGCAATATAGCAGCTCCGGTTACAACGCTTTTTCTTTTCGCCAGTATATAGGTGGGAATCCACCCATCTGCAGACCGCACTTTTCCCCAACCAAATGCATTCAAGGGATGGCACATTTCAAGCATTGCCACTTCTCTGTCCCAATAACTTCTATGTTCATCACCTATTGTTGTTACCGCTACGATGTATTCCATCCGTTGCAAAAAGGAAACCCTACGCGATAGTTGAATCCCCAACACCTTCCTCTCACAGGTTTTCCCTATCCTTCGAAAGCCTACCTTCTCAGCTCCCCGTATTGATGAAGAATTATCCGCATTAATTGAAATAAATATCCTCTCATATCCCCTGCTGAGATAGTATTTGGCGATCGCCTTGAGTGTCTTTGGGTATAATCCTTGGCCTCTGTGCTGTGGAAGGGTTAGACAATATTTGATCTCGATATCCGCTTTTTCCAATTTCAAAATCCGATTTGGGTCGTTTTGAAAGTATACCCAACTAATATGCTGGATCTCGCCGGCATCCTTCACAACAAAGAAGTCTTTAACTCCATCATATTTATAGCAGCGAAATTCCCATGGGATAGGATCGAGCCTCTGAGAAATCATGTCGAGTTGATAAAGGCCTCCTTTGACAACGTTGCCGCATTTTTCATTCTCCTGATCTTCAGCAAAGAAATGGTCAGAATCGAGCATAAAAACGATGACATTATCAGACCTAAATAGAAAACGCATAAACAACTTGCCCAATTCCCCAATTGAATTTTCACAAAACATAGAATTCGCTATACGAATGAGTCGAAGCGGATTCATTTCGTTTCCCCCACAACAAGACTTATAGTGACATCACAGACAATTATTTATACGATTTTTCAATGTCTTATCCCAAGTTTCGGTTCAGGAATTCCCTTAATAGACCTTAAAATGTGGTCGCCATGAGCTTTCTCAGATATTCGGGTCATCGCTCCTGACAAAAAACAAAAAAGATATATCAATATATTGTAAGCCTGTGAAAGAAAAAACGCGCATACCAAGAAACCGGCAAGGGCCATCTGGAGAGCTGTGGCTTGAACGCTCATCATCTCAAGAGCGCCATGACTTTGCCAATAAGTTTTCGTGCTTTGGAAATTTCGGAATGAAAGGATATTGATAGCAAGAAAAATCACGAAACCCGGCAATCCCATCTCTGCTAAGATAAGAAGGAGTGAGTTGTGTGCAGTTTTCCATGCGCCGCCTACTGATTCCGCTGATAGATCTTCAGGAAATTTATCTGTTTCGAGGTAATGCCCGTAGGCGGTAGCGAAAGCAGACGGTCCAACGCCGAGGATTGGGTGTTCTCTGGCAATCTGGAGGGCTCTTTTCCAAACTGCAATCCTCCCTGATCCAGCCGTGATGTCAGATGTGGATTCCTCAAAGATGGTTTGTATCCTTTCTTTGTACTCAGCTCCAAGATATGTTCCAAAAATTACTGCGAGACTGGATAGAATGAGAATGAATTTTTTCTTTGAAATCCCCGGTAAATTGATGAACAGCATGAATAT
>JAQTQF010000119.1 GCA_028712345.1 Phycisphaerae bacterium
GACGAATCGGCGCCGATTTTATCAAAGCTCAAATAGCAGGTTCTGCCCGCATCTTCGATAAGTTTTTCGGGATTGGGCGTTATCGCCAGCAATGTAACTTTTAATTGAATATCCGTATCCATCTTTCCTGTCCGTTTAGATTTTATCTATTTCTATTTTCCCCGCCGAGGCAAGAGCCATTTTTACATTACCGAAAGGCGCACTTACCGCAAAGCCCGCTACGGAATCGTTAATCTGGCTCATCAGTTCTCTTGCAATCTCAACACCCGTCCGCCTGCTCTGGTTCTGGTCCTTGGTCGAGGCCATCCGCTCAAGAATTTGCGGAGGCACAACAACGCCCGGCACTTCGTTGGCCATAAATTCGGCATTCTTAAAACTCGTGAACGGCCAGATACCCGCAATTATCGGTATTCTGTGGCTGCCGACGGTTTCCAGGAATCTCAGGAGACTATCGGCGTCAAAGACCGGCTGGGTTATGGCAAATTCGGCGCCGGCATCGACCTTTCTTTTGAACCTCTCGATTTCCCTGTCCAAATCGACCGCGACGGGATTTACACCCACGCTTACCGCAAGCACCGTCGGCGGAGTAAAACCGTTGCCGGCAATATCGATGCCGCAGTTCAAATCGCTAACGACTTTCGTCAGCGCAACCGAATCGAGGTCGAAGACTCCCGTCGCATCGGGATATTCGCCCAGCTTCGGCGGGTCGCCGGTGATTATAAGAACATTGCGAAGCCCTACCGTATGAATTCCAAGCAAATCAGACTGCATCGCTATTATATTTCTGTCCCGGCAGCAGTAATGCAGTATCGTTTCGATATTGCAGGACTGCTCGATTTTGATGGCGGTTATCATTGCGCTAAGCCTCGAACTTGCTCGCGGCCCGTCGGGAATATTTACCGCGTCAATCCCGGCATCGCTGCAGATGCGAACTCTTTCGAGAAGCTCCGAAACATCGGCGCCTCTCGGTGGTGAAATTTCAACAGTTATGATTTTCTTCCCTGCTGCAATTTTTGCGCCAAGCTTCGATTTATCCTTAAGCTCAGCCGGTTTTTGTCTGACGGCCTGGTGAGAAAGGGATTTTACTTCTACTGAAATACTTCTCGTCGCGGCGGTTGCCTTGTCAAGCGATTTTACCGCCCTTGCAATCTGTTTTATATGTTCCGGCGTTGTGCCGCAGCAGCCGCCGATAATCTTAACGCCCTTTTCATAAAATCTCTTTGCGTACTCAGCCATATACTCCGGCGTGCACATATAAAGCGTCCGGCCCTCAATACTCCTCGGCAGTCCTGCGTTCGGCTGAAGTGAAATTGGTTTTGTCGCCGCTTTTCTAATAAATTCGAGGCTCTCGAGCATAGCCGCCGGCCCAAGCGAACAGTTTAAACCAACCGCCGCCGTCTGAGGACACTGGCACAATTGCGCGATAGCGTCATCGAGCCTGTCGCCGTATAAAGTTTCCTTATATTCATTTATTGCTAACTGAGCGACAACCGGAAGGTCGCAAACATCGCCCGACGCCTTTACAGCCAACAGCAATTCCTTCAAATTGCCGAAAGTTTCCATCAGCAGAAAATCGGAGCCCGCCTCGGCCAGGACTTTTGCCTGAGAGGCAAAGGCGTTTATCGCTTCTTTTTTGTTAACTTTGTTGCCCTGGGCGATATCGATTCCCAACGGCCCGATAGAGCCTGCGATAAGAATTTTGTCCGATGCGCTTTGTCTGGCGATTTTCACAGCCGCGGTATTTATCTGTTCTACCTTATCGCCAAGCCCGAACTTTGCGAGTTTCAGCTCATTGGCGCCAAAGGTGTTTGTCTCAATGAAATCGCAGCCAGCCGCGATATACTGCTCGTGAATTTCCTTTATAAGAGCTGGCCGGGTCAGATTAAGCTCATCGAAACAGGTATTTACGAACACGCCCTTTGAGTAGAGCATCGTCCCCATCGCCCCGTCGCCGATTACGACCTGCCTGGCTAAAAGCTCGGTTAATTTGTTATTTTCCGCCATTTTAATTTATCACTGATAATGAGGTTTTTATGAGGCTTCATTTAACCATAGATGCACCAAAATTACCACAATTTATTTCCGTCAGGTACGCCGCAGACGATTTGGTATTCTGCCTACTGGCTGCTGTACTCTTCTCTATTAATTTTGATTGTCTTTTCGAACGGCTTTGAGCTTTCAAATTCAAATTTTCCTGCCGCGGTTAAAACAACCGATTTGCCGGTGATTTTTATTTCTATCGGTTCATCAGCCGTTCGATTGTGAATAATATTGGCAAGGGTAAAGGCTTTTTCGACCCCGTCGCCTGTTTTATAATTAACAACCTCGTCCGGCTGAGCCAATCGGCCCGAATCATATATCGAACCATTCGGTATACTTTGGAGCCACTGGAAACAGTCCTCGATACTCTTCGACTTTGCCTGGTCGATGGAAACCGGATTTCGTTCGACTGCCGCCTTGATAAAAGGTTTCCAATCACAGCAGGTCATATCCCTGTAGGCATAAAATGCCAAATCTGCGGTAATATTTTTCTCTCTTATATTCGAGAGATAATCGAAAATTTGCTCCCTGCTCATATTCGTTGAAATTTTTATCGGCTCGACGGGCTTATATTCCTTTTCGACGCTCGGCAGTTTCGGGGCGATATAGAGAAAATCATAAAGCTTGCCTACGAATTTTTCTGCATCAGGCATATACCTTGAAAAAAGCTTAACCAGGACCCCTCTTCCCTCCGTGGTTCTGATGTCTGGCTTTTTATCGCCCAAAAATTCTTTGCACTGGTCGCATCTGATTCTCTTGGGACACTGATGATTTGAAAGATCATCTTCATTGACTTCGGCAAGCAGTTTTTCGTGCGTCGCATCTGCCACCCTGAATCTGCTAAGATGTTCGTAATGAAAGAGGACTTCCGCTTTTACAAATCTCGGACTGCCGTGGCAGTCCTTGCAAAACTGAAAATACTTCTGATATTCCGAATGGCTTCGCAGAAAATTAGCCATCCCCATCATATCGAGCGAACCTTCGAGAAAGCCCTTAATCTTTCCGATAAATCCGCCGTAACTATTTTTATCTATTGTTGCCTCATCGTAAAAACAATGCACAAAGCCGGTATTGTTGGCAACAATGGTAACCTGCTCGTTGCGGATTGCCCGCTGAGCCTTATTAGAAAGTTCGGTACCGTTAAACCACATCGATTTTGTAACAAGCCTTCTGTTGTTGGTAATAACCCCGCCGTTTATATCGATAAAGTTTTGCGAATGCAGAGGCGTCAGTACCATATAAATATCTTCGAGCGGAATTTGGCAGACGACAAAGGCCGCCGCCGCATAAACTGCCGCCAGAGAAACGCACTCGCCGGCGCCCATTGCGTAGCCGGGCTTTAGTCTAAATGCTTCCATCGCTTCTACCGTTTCGGTCTTCCAGTAAGGAATAGCATCACCATCATATTTATCCAGTCCGAAATGCCTGCGAATATCGATATCAAAATAATACTCATCGCCATGGTAGCCAAACAGAGCATTGCTTTTCGAGATATCCTCAGGCGAAATATATTTACTGAACCGTACAAGTTCGGTATTTTTGTCAGTCAATCCCCAGGTCTGCAAATCGAGGTTGAACTCAAACTGGTCCATAATGAATTGTTTGAGCCGCATAAGTTTTTTATAAGGCCCTTTCCCCACAAGCTTGACGAAGCAGTCGGCATCCCGCCACGACCATACAATCGGGCTCATTATATTGGCCAGCAGCAGCGAATACATCAGCTCTGGAAATACGAATATTTCCATATCCGAAAGGGTAAAAGCCGATGAGTATTTTTCAAAATTTGAATCGTTTATCATAATAGCCGATTTTACCATTTCCGGAAATTATGTGAACAGAAAAATTCTTTATACACAGAGGGGCAATTCGACTGTCTTTCGGCAGGATTTGCTTGGCAGACTTTTTTCGCAGGCAGAGTCCACTGTCTATATGCAGGAATCTACTACCCCCCGCAGTTGAAAATCTGACATTGGAAATGCGCAAAAAATTGGCCCCGACCTAAGACCGAACAGTGACTTGGCCGGGGCCCAACATTGGGTGATGCTTCAAAAAATCTATTCTGATAATAGAAATCTGTTCTGGTAATCGTCTTTTCGGACAGTTGCCGTAATGAATATGGCTTTCCAGCCATGGTTTTTTTAGGGCAGTCAAGACCGCATTTTTCTTATTGGTCTGTAAAACCGGTTTCGAGACGATATTTACTTTTATATTTTTATTTTTTCACGGCTAAGCCGTGCTTTCTTTTCGAAAGGGCTACAAGCCTTAGTATCACCGTCCGGCCGGCAACCCTTCGTTGGGAGGAGGAGAAAACTCTGTGAGCTGTATAATTATCATGGTCTAAGCCATGCTTGCTCTCGAGAGGGCAAGGACCGACATTATCACTGTCCGGACGCAAGCCCACTCATTTGGGAGGAGGAGAAAACTCTCTGAGCCCTATAGTATCACGGTCTAAGCCGTGCTTGCTCTTTAGGGTTGCAATCTTCTATCACTGTCCGATCACAACCCGTTTGGAGGAGGAGAAGAAGTTATTGTTTTGCTGTTCTCCGTAATACCTCCCTCCCTATAATCAAGTGCATTGCCTGCCGAAGTCGGTCCATTTATCACTGTTCGGTGTTTGGCCAACAAGTCGGCGTTCGAGGTCAAATAATGTTCGGTCAAGAGTTATTTGACTTTTCGCCGGCAATAACACGGAGATTAACTTGAGTTTTCGCAGCGATATCAACGATGTTTCGCTGATAAAGCTGAGAACATTTTAATTTTTCAAAGAACATTAGGCCCAAACGGGCCGGTTATAAGTATCACGGTCTAAGCCGTGCTTGTTATTCGGGGTTGTAATCATCTATCACTGTCCGATCACAACCCTTTTGGAGGAGGAGAAGAAGTTATTGTTTTGCTTTTCTCATATACCTCCCTCCCTAATATAATCGAGTGCATTGCCTGCTGAAGTCGGTCCATTTATCACTGTTCGGTGTTTGGCCAACAAGTCGGCGTTCGAGGTCAAATAATGTTCGGTCAGGAGTTATTTGACATCGCCGGCAATAACACGGATTAAGCTAATTTCTGCACAACATCATCGATTCCGAGAACCCCGGCAATCGTTCGTCTGAATATTTCGTTAGACTCATCATCACTTAAGACCGCTGCCGCTCCGGTGCTCCTTGCCGCGATCTCCTGTGCCGTGTTTCCGGCATCGATAACAACGATGACCAATAGATAAGGCTTTGCACTTCGCACAGCCCTTACGAACTGACCATTTGGCGAATCGGGCAGGTTCCACCTGCTGATGATGCTGTTGACATTTTCATTTTTCAAAGATCTGCCGGCTTGAAAACCGGTCTGCATATCCATTACTCGAATCGGCAATTCCTGTAACAGGGAACTTCTGTCTTCGAGTCCTACCGCTAAAACATTCGCTTTCACAAGGACGAGCATCTTTCTTGCACCTTAACTTCAAAAGAAGATTTCACTCTTCTCGCCCTCAACGACTTATGGATTACATATATCGCAACGGCTGTGCCAACAGGAAACTTAACAGAAAGAATTTTTTAAGTCTTTTTTTTAAAAGGGGTTATGAAACAAAGAATTTTTCAGGGCAAACATTTGATTTTTCAATATGTGACCATAACGGTCGGTATTTGTGCAGGTGAACTTTGCAGAAGTGTTTCTTTGTCGGGCAGTTGGAAACAAAACGACCACTTTGGTATCTACCGACCGAAATGGACGGCAGATTTAAATCAAATATCAAAAACTAAAGGCAACCTCTAAAAACTTGTCCTCACGAAAGTGGGGATGTCATTGCCAGGAGCGAAGCGACGAATCAATCTTTATTCTTGTTTTGGCGTAAGCCATCCCTAAGTGGACAAAAAATGAGATTCTTCGTCCGCCTTCGGCGGACTCAGAATGACAATGGGGTGGGAAAAGTAAGAAAAGCAGGAAAAGAGTGAAAATATGAAAGTGTCTTCACTGCATTTCTGTCTTTGCCAGGGGTTTCGACAAAAGTTAACAG
>JAQTQF010000120.1 GCA_028712345.1 Phycisphaerae bacterium
ACTTATCGCGAAGGATTTTAATCTGCCCGAAGGCAAGAGTGAATTTGAGGTTCGCAATATCTTAGCCGAGCTTGCGGCGAAGAATTATACGGGCCTGACCTGTTTTTTGGGCGGGGGAGTTTACGACCATTTCATACCTGCGGCGGTTTATTCGCTTATCAGCAGGAGTGAGTTTTATACCGCCTATACGCCTTATCAGCCGGAAATTTCGCAGGGTACTTTGCAGGCGATTTTCGAGTATCAGTCGGCGATATGTAGATTGACGGAGATGGAGGCGTCCAACGCATCGCTTTATGACGGCGGGACGGGGCTGTATGAGGCGATGATGACGGCATTGCGGATAACCGGCAGGAATAAAATTCTTATCGATGACAGCGTCAACCCGATTTACCGGGTTATGATTGATTCTTATACGAAAAATCTCAATATCGACCTTGAAGAAACAAATAACGACGAAGGGCTGATTAACAGAAAAGAACTTCTGGAAAAACTTGATGATAAAACAGCCGCGATAATTGTACAAAATCCGAATTTTTTCGGCTGTGTCGATGATTTTACGGATATCGCAGAGGCGGCACATAAAAAAGGCACTCTGCTTATCGTTTCGTGCTATCCGATATCGCTGGGTATTTTAAAAACGCCCGGGGCGATGGGAGCCGATATCGTTACCGGAGAAGGACAGAGTTTGGGATTGCCGATGAGTTTCGGTGGGCCCTATCTGGGATTTATGGCGACGAAAAAAGAATATGTCCGCAAAATGCCTGGCAGGATTGTCGGCAGGACTAAAGATTCGCAGGGCAGGGACGGATTTGTTCTGACGCTTCAGGCTCGTGAACAGCATATTCGAAGGGAAAAGGCAACATCTAATATCTGTTCTAATGAGGCGCTATGCGCTCTTACGGCATTGGTTTATATGTCGCTTTTGGGTAAAGCCGGTTTGA
The DNA here is from genome assembly GCA_028712345.1 of Phycisphaerae bacterium. Lineage (GTDB taxonomy): Bacteria > Planctomycetota > Phycisphaerae > Sedimentisphaerales > UBA12454 > GWC2-45-44. The sequence continues at coordinate 942 of JAQTQF010000120.1, forward strand.
AGGAAACGGCGCAGTTGTGTGCCGATAAGGCAAGTTACGCTTGGCAGAGGCTTACGGCGATAAAAGGGGTCAGACCCCGTTTCAGTTCAAAATGGTTTTTCAACGAGTTTGTGATTGAGCTGCCGACAAATGCCGCTGATGTCGCAGGCAAACTAATCGAAAAAGGTTTTGCGGCAGGTTTTCCGCTGAGCAGGTATTACAGCGGAATGGAAAATTCGCTTCTGATTGCTGTGACGGAAAAACGGACGCGGCAGCAGATAGGTATGCTTGCCGAGGCGATAGAGGCGGCGTTGTAGAAGTGAAAAGTTAATAGTGAAGGTAACCTCTAAAAACTTGTCCTCACGAAAGTGGGGATGTCATTGTGAGGAGCGAAGCGACGAATCAATCTTCATTCTTATTTCAAAAACGAGATTCTTCGTCCGCCTTCGGCGGACTCAGAATGACAAGTCGCATTTTTAGAGATTTCCTTAATAGTGAATAGTTATGGAATCGGCAAAGCCGATGGAGTTTTATGAACCCCGTCATCCGTCTTCACTGCGTTTCGACGCGACAGGTGATGACGGGGCTAAACGGACCCCCAACATAAAGTTGGGGGCTTTAGGATTTTAACGAGCAAAAAAGGTGCGGGATGGATTTGATATTTGACAAGAGCACAAAAGGCCGGCGGGGCGTTATTCCTCAAAAGAGCGATGTACCCACGACGGTGAATATAAAGGCAGAATTTTTACGAAGCAGTGATGCGGCTCTGCCGGAGGTCAGCGAGCTTGATGTCGTCAGGCATTTTACGGCTCTTTCACGGAGGAACTTCGGAGTCGATAATAATTTTTATCCGCTTGGTTCCTGTACGATGAAATATAATCCGAAAGTTACGGAACGAATCGCAAGCTATCCTGGTTTTGCGCATCTTCATCCGTTAATGCCTCAGTTGAGAATGGGCGGTCTTTTGACGCAGGGTGCTCTTGAAGTGCTTTACGATGTGGATAAATTTCTTAGCGAGATTGCCGGTATGGCTGGTTTTACGACCCAGCCGATGGCGGGCGCTCACGGGGAACTTTGCGGCATAATGATTATGGTCGCTTACCACAGAGACAAGGGCAATAAGAAAACCACGGTTCTTATTCCAGACAGCGCTCACGGGACGAACCCGGCAAGCGCGGCAATCGCAGGCTATAAGGTTGTCTCTGTTCCGTCCAATGATAAAGGCGTGATGGATATCAAAGCCTTGAAACAGATGGTTAATTCTGAGACAGCAGGGATAATGCTCACCTGTCCCAATACAGTTGGTATCTTCGAGCCTGACATAAAAGAAATTTGCGACATTATCCATTCGGTTGACGGGCTGGCGTATTATGACGGGGCGAATTTGAACGCCATAGTCGGCAAGGCCCGGCCGGGCGATTTCGGTTTCGATATCGTTCATATCAATCTGCACAAGACCTTCGCGACTCCTCACGGCGGCGGCGGGCCGGGAGCAGGGCCGGTCGGCGTTGTTGAAAAGCTGCGCGATTATCTGCCGGTTTCTATTGTCGTAAAAAGAGCGGATGGGACATTTGCACTCGAATACGACAGACCCAAATCAATCGGTTATATCGCGCCGTTCTACGGCAATTTTGCGGTCATTCTCAAGGCGTATGTTTATATTCTTATGCTTGGCGAAGAGGGTCTCAAAAGAGTAGCGGAAAATGCCGTGCTTAACGCCAATTATATCAAGCATAAACTAAAGGATTATTACGACCTTCCATTTGGACAGGTTTGCAAGCACGAATGCGTTTTCAGTGCGGCTCGGCAAAGCGCCGGCGGTATTCACGCGCTTGACATTGCCAAGGGGTTGATAGACAGAGGATTTCATCCGCCGACAGTTTATTTTCCGTCGATAGTCAAAGAAGCGATGATGATTGAGCCGACAGAGACCGAGAGCAAGGAGACGATGGACTTGTTTATTGAAGCGATGATTGATATTGCCAAAATGGCGCAGAACCAACCTGAAACACTCAAGGCTGCGCCGATTAGTACTCCCGTCGGCAGATTGGACGAGACCGCTGCGGCGAAGAATGTGGATATTGCGGAATTGTAGGCACGAAGAGAGTTTTTAATTTTAAAACCCGCCGGAGGTGGATAAATTATGCGGATTTTAAGCAAAGACGACAGCATCAGAAAATTGTCATCCGAAAGGTAAATGGAAATATTGTGAAAAACAGATGGCTCATCGCATTAAGTGCGGTTGGTATTCATATTTCCATAGGCTCTGTTTATGCCTGGAGCGTCGTGGCCAAGCCGATAATGAATCTTTTCAACTGTTCAATTTCACAGGTTACGGTTACTTTTGCCATTGCGATATGTTTTCTGGGATTAAGCGCAGCATTCCTCGGTCATTTTGTTGAAAAAGAAGGGCCGAGAAAAGCAGGAATGCTCGCAGCATTTTTTTTTGGGATAGGCGTAGCTGGTTCCGGCCTTGCAATCAGGTTTGAATCTCTGCGGCTTTTATATTTATGCTACGGTGTATTGGGCGGAATCGGGTTGGGAACCGGATACATCGCGCCCGTATCGACGCTGATAAAATGGTTTCCTGACAAAAGAGGAATGGCGACAGGTATGGCGATTATGGGTTTCGGGTTTGCGGCTTTTATCAGTAGCTTCGCTATGAAAAAATTGATGTCTATTGAGTCGTTAGGTATTGAAGGTATGTTTTACATTCTTGGCGTGATATATTTTCTTGTTATGTCCATCTCGGCACAGTATCTGGCTCCGCCGCCAAAGGATTGGGTTCCGGCGGGTTTTAAAGCCAAACTGAATAACGGTACAAAAACGATTAAATTAGACCTGTCACAGCTTACGGCAAATGAGGCAGTTAGGACATTGAGATTTTATTTTCTTTGGCTGATGCTGTTCATTAATATTTCTTGCGGCATCGCGGTAATTTCAGTAGCTTCGCCGATGGGTCAGGAATTGGCGGGGCTTTCAGTGGCGGCGGCTGCCGGAATGGTTGCAATAATCGGCATATTTAACGGACTTGGCCGAATCGGCTGGTCAAGCATTTCAGACCATATCGGCAGGCCTGTAACATGGACGATATTTTTTATAATTCAAATTGTAGCTTTTTTGGTTCTGCCGCAAATCAGGAATCCTGTTCTTTTTCAGGCGGTTGTTTTTTTGATAATGACTTGTTACGGGGGAGGATTTGCGTCTGTGCCGGCGTATATCAGCGACCTTTTTGGAACAAAACAGGTTTCCGCTATTCACGGATATATTTTAACCGCTTGGTCGGCCGCCGGTATTTTTGGGCCGATGTTTCTGGCAATGGTTAAAGATAAGACGCAAAATTATTCGACGACTCTGTATGTTTTCAGCGGTTTTTTCGTGATTGCACTAATACTCTCGACTCTTTTGATTTTTAATATCAAAGCGATAATGGCAAAAAATCATATAAAAGTTGAAGAGCAGGTTTGCTTAGCGTAAACTTATTGACGGTATGAATAATACGCCGTCTATATTGCTTGTCAATCCGCCGATATATGATTTTTCGGCTTATGATTTTTGGCTCAAGCCGTTGGGGATGCTTACGGCGGCGGGCAGAATCGCAGACGGCGCGGATTCCTTCGACTGCGATCAGGACAGGTTTGAAATTTTTGATTTTCTCGACCGAGGGCATCAATTCTATTCGGATAAGCCTCAATTCAAAAGCGACGAGTGGGGCAGGGGCGAATTCTTTTCGATTAAAATTCCAAAACCACAGGTTTTCAAAAACATTCCGAGGTATTATCGCCGGTTTGGTTTGCCCGGCGAGATATTTACCGATTTTTTGCAAACGCACAAGCCCGCTGATTTTGCGTTTGTTCAGGCCGTTATGACTTATTGGTATTTGGGATATGAGGAAGTAATAAAGGGGCTTAAAAAATACTGGCCGGGGACGAAAATTGTTCTTGGCGGGCCATACTGTATGATTTGTCCGGAGCACGCTGAAAAACTCGGCGCCGATTTTGTGTTTTGTGATGGTGCGATGGATAAAGGAATTACGAACCCCCAACATAAAGTTGGGGGCTTTAGGATACAGCCGAGGTGGGATGTTTACGAAAGAATTGAAACTGCGGCGATGAAGATTACGCGGGGCTGTCCGTTTAAATGCACATATTGCACGGTGCCATTGTTTTGCGACGGGTTTACGGCAAAACCAATAGAGCAGGCGATTGAAGAATTAAAATTTATCGTTTCGCTCGGCGTAAAGAATATCGCGTTTTATGATGATTCACTGCTGTATAAGAGCGATGAGGTTTTAAAGCCTTTTCTGCGGTATGTGATAGAGGATAAAATAAAAATAAATTTTCATACGCCCAATGCGCTGAACGCGAGATTTATTGACAGCGAAGTCGCGGAGCTGATGGTGAAGGCGGGCTTTAAAAGTTTTTATCTGGGTTTTGAGAGCAGGGCGGGGCAATTTCAGAGGCAGACCGGGGCGAAGGTTTTTGACGATGAGTTGGCCGGTGCGGTAAAGACGCTTGCGGGGGCAGGGGCGAATTTGAACAGTATAACCGCGTATTTAATGTTCGGTCATCCGCGGTTTGAAATTCAGGAAGTTGAAGATTCGCTGAAGTTCGTCAATAGTTTAGGTATAAGAATTATGCTTTCGGAGTTTTCGCCGATACCGGGAACGGCGGATGGGAAACTTTGCGAAAAATATATCGATATGAATGAGCCGCTTCTGCATAACAAGACGGCGTTTCCGATAATTCTGTTCGGCACCGAGAAGGTAAACCGCATAAAAGAGATGTGCCATAGGTTGAATCACAGCGTTTAAAAAATAGTTTTTAGTTTTGAGTCTTTAGTTCTGAGTTAAGGAATCGGCCTGAAGGCCGATGGAATTTCAGATATTTGTCTGCCAGTCGTATTCGGCGTTTCCATGGGTTTCTTCGTCGCAGTCTGTCATCAAAAACATTTTGCCTTTGGCCGAATAGTCGGTAGCAATCCAGCCGACGACATAGACGGGTTGTTCGGTTGTCCATTGTGTTTTGCTTGCTTTGTCGGTTTTTATCTGTTTGTATTT
>JAQTQF010000121.1 GCA_028712345.1 Phycisphaerae bacterium
GGCAGGCTCGATGGGACTAAAATACCGGTTGAATTTGTGCCTATGGCCGCGGGCGATGAATTTCAGATTAAGCCCAACCTTTTCGTTCGGGCATTCGCTACGAAGCACTGCAGAGGGTCAATCGGGTATTGCGTTCTCGAAAAAAAGAGAAAGCTGAAACAGGAATACGCCGGGCTGGGCGGCAGAGATATTGTCGAACTTAAAAAGAAGAAGATAGAAATCGATTATTCCGTTGAGACGCCGATAGTAACTTATATGGGCGATACGCGGTATCATAATTTCGCCAAGTTTGATATTATCGTAAAAAGCAAAATACTAATTGCCGAGTGTACTTTTGTTGACGATGAACATATTGACAGGGCACTGGCCGGCGACCATATGCACATCGATGAATTTGCGGAAATGCTCGGCAAGCTGGATAACGAGCATATTATAGTTACGCATTTGAGCTCGCGGACGGGAATCGGAGCGGCAAAAAAGATTCTAAAGAAAAAACTCGGAGCAGAACTTTATAAAAAAACTATTCTGCTTATGGATAGAGATAAGAATAAAGAAAATTTCTAAATCCTAATTTCTAAATTCGAAACAAATTCAAATTACCAAAATTTAAAAATAGGTGGCTGTCCCTAGTTATTCCTATTTATTCCCTAGTTATTCTAGTTATTCCCGATTATTCTCCCTACTTTTTAATATCGGCAGTAACTTATTTATCTCGCACCTTCAGATGCCTTACGAAGCGATAAGAATGTTTCTTTCAGAGTATGACTTACAGCGCTCTCCGACTCTTTTAAAACAAGCTCTTGATAAGCATCAAGGAAAGCTGTCCGTAGTCTATGGAAAAGATGCAAAAAATGCCTCAAGAAGCCAAGACAATCCAAGACGGCAACTTCGATCCCCCCAGTTTCTTCATATTTCTGTCGGGCGTATTCCTGCACATCAGGAAGTATCTCGGCGGTAGTAACGAAAATGTAGTTCTGGATAGTTGCTCTATGCCGAGCAATTTTTTCTAAGGCAATATTAATATCAGCGATAGTAACCGATTTCATTTTCATCTCATAGGCCGTTGCGATGTCGTTATCCCCGATAAGCGTAATTTCGATATCGCCGGCGGCGCCGGTTTGTTTGTCTGCCGCATTATGGGCATGTAGATGTAGTATCTTTTCGCCAAGCTGCTCAGAAGCTGCCCTATAAGCAGCAGCAATGATAAGGACGGGTAGGCGACTTGAGTTCTTACAAGCCAAATGTTGCCTTACTAAATTAACAATATCTTCGGCAGAAAGAGGGAGTTTATCTATGGTATGCTGGATGTCACACAACAAGTTTTGTATACTCTGTGTACGCTTGTTGCGTTCTAGGATAAGGAGCCGCATAACCTCATCCATAACATTTTGCGATGAAACCCTATTAGATTGAATATCGTCCAATAGTAAAAGCAACGATTTATACATTTCCGCTGGACGGCCTTCGAGCTCAACATCCGTCGTTAGAACTAAATTTTTTGTACGAAAACCGGGAGTGAGAAAAGCAGTGGTTACATTTATAGGAAGATTGTATGGCTTCGCAGTTAGTCTTTGAATATAGGATTCATCATAAGACCGACCCGAATAGCAGTCTTTTCCAGTTTCGCCTGCAATATCACTATAGGGTTTGCGAATGTCAGCATTAGGATTAATCATTTTTGCGAGGAGACCGGCTAGTAATGCTCTTACGCCGGCGCGGTTTTTTAAACAAAGAGCAACAATCTCTATACGACTTAGTATCGTATTATCACGGATGAATGACTTATTAAAATGTTTTTTTGCTCGTTTATAGGAATCATCAAGTATCTTGAAAAAGTCCGCCATTGCCATGAGGTCTCCCTGTCAATGTTTTATGGTCGTAATTTATCCAGAGAACTTCTGTTCGTTTGTCTTTTGTTGAATGATTTGTTCTCGCCAGAGCTACTATCTTCTTCCAATGAGGCGCAGGATACAATTCATTCATCAAGTCGCAATCATAGTTTGAAATAGCAACCATTGCTTCGACAGAATTTAACACCTTTGCGAGATCTTGATGTTGGCTGTCTGCCATTTCGTATCCATAAGCCTTGCTATCACCACGTGTTGAGTGTACATATGGCGGATCACAATAGAAAAGAGCTTGAGATGAATCATAGAGCCTAATTACATCGCAAGCCGGTCGGTTCTCAACCTGAACCCGCAACAGCCGTTCTGCGATCTCAGGTAGCATTTTGACACCGCCGATCCAGCGGCTAACAACACCGCTCATACCAGCGCGACTTGTGTTTTTGCAGTTTGCCCAACGTCCAACCGTAGCAGTTTGTGCCAGTCCTGTTCGTACTTGTCTAGCCCGGATATAGAATCGACGTGCTCGCTCTAAAGCCGAAAGGGTTGGGTCAACTTGGCATGAAAGTGCAAATTCCTCACGAGAAAAGGGTGTCAAGGCGATAGCCTCAATTAGATGCTCTTTGTCGTCTCTTAACATACGGAAAAAGTTGCAAACTTCACCATCAAGATCGTTATATGTTTCAATGGGCGAAGGCTTTCGGTTCAGAAGCACTGCTGCGGAACCAGCAAAAGGTTCGCAATAGTGGTGGCATGGAGGCAAAAGAGGCAATAACCATGCAAGGTGAGAGAATTTCCCACCATACCATCCAAAAGGTATTAATTTCTTACTGGTGAGACTATAAATGCTAGGCGGTTTAGCTTTACGTCGCGACTGAACTATCGTCTCTGTTTTCCGCACTTCAATTAGCTTAGCCGGGCTGATCATCAAAAATCATCACCTTTCCACTGATACTTTACATCTAATTACTTTACAAACAAACTTTATCACTTAGACCTCTACAAAGCAAATGGTTCTCATTTTTAAAGCCGTGTGATGCCACACTATGGAAATAGAGGGAAAGGAAAGAAAAAAGAATGCAGAATAAATATATAGAAAACCAAATAATAGAAGACTGTGCCAATCTCCAATTTATTTTTCATAACCCCTTATGTCCTTACGACTTATGTACTTTTGCTCTTTTTCCCATTGACTTTTGTTAAGAATATGGTAAAATACAGGGGGTTGTTAGCCTGATGGCTAACAAATTAAAGATTGTCCCCGCAGTTTCTTGCAGAAACTAAACGCGGGGATAAAAAACAAAAAGTTAATAATGAACCCCTACGACCCTCAATATTCCGCCTTCGTTAAAACTACGGCGGACAAGAAAATTGAGGGCTTGTGGATTCCCGTTTTCACGGGAATGACAAAGGAACGAACCCTGCCAAGGTGTTGGCAGGGCTAACCAACAATTCTTCAGTCTTAAATCTTCAATCCGCCGTCAGTAAACTTATGGCGGACAAGTCTATAATCTGTAATCTATTTTCCCTGTGATTTTCCATTTACACATTCCGTCCATTCCCTATTATGCGCCTGCGTTTGTTGTACGGGTCGGCATATGGTTTCTGCTGCGCTATAGAAAAAAACGGTACGGCACAGAATTTCGGCGAATCAAATTATCCTGCGGGAAAAATCAGACAAAAAATAAATACGCTATCGTTGATGTGGAAGATTATGAAAGAATATCTAAACACCAATGGCATCTTTGTGAAAACACGAACGGAGTATGTTATGCTATGCGGCTGGGCGGGTGGAAAAATATCTTTATGCATCGGGAGATTATGAACGCTCCGGCAGGTAAAATCGTTGACCATAGGGACAGAGCCGGCCTGAATAACACGAAGAAAAATCTGCGACTGGTAACCCGCGCGGAAAACAGCAGGAATTGTAAAAAGACAAATAAGCCTACAAGCTCAAAATACAGAGGGGTAAGCTGGTATGGCAGGCGAAAAAGATGGCGAGTTCAAATACGGTATAATGGGATGCGCAAACATTTGGGATTTTTCAAAAACGAGGATGATGCGGCAAGGGCTTACGATGAGGCGGCGAAGAGACATCACGGCGAGTTTGCAGGTTTGAATTTTGAATAGGCTTCAAAATTGGTCGTTGGTATTTGGTATATGGTATTTCATCCTGTAAGCAGTTCAAATTCTTCGGGGCTTAGCGTTTGTCTTAATTTGCTCAGCGCGATAAGTTCGATTTGGCGAACTCGTTCTTTGCTTAGCTTTAGTTCATCGCCGATTTGTTTGAGAGTTTTGAATTTCTTTTTTACCATCGTGCCGGTCAGTCCGAAATGGTAACGGATAACATACTGTTCCCGCTCGGTCAGGTTATCCTCCATTATCTGCTCAAGACTTCTGCGGGTACTTTCAATCAGTTCTATCCCTGCAAGTCTGTCCTGCTGTGTTTTTTCAACTGCTGAGCGGCCGTGCAGAAAGCTTCGTTCTGTGCGCGCCGCTTCGGCGGGCAGAAATCTGGCGAACTGTCTTGCGATTACCCACACCGCATAGGTGCTGAACCTGAACCCCCTGACATAATCGAATTTTTCAACTGCTCTTATAAGCGCGATATTGCCCTCGCTGATAAGGTCGGCCAGGTTCGCCCCTGCCGTGTGCCGGCCTGCAACCCGCACGACAAGTTTCAGATTCGCCTCTATTATCAGATTTTTTATCCGCTCGGCCTGATTCAAATACTGCTCGGCTCTCTGAGCGGCTTTTGCGCAGGGAGCGGTCAGGCTTAAATGGTGAATCGTTTCGGCGGCAATGTATTTCAGAAAATTATATCTCCTGAAAAGTTCGGCCTCCTGCTGACGGTTTAGCATAGGAATTTTTTGTATCGTATCTACAAACTCCTGCCAGTTTGCCTCGGTCTTATTTTTTGTTTTGTCTAAAATCCCCTTCGGGATTCTTCTGACAGGCACCGGCAGAGACAGGATTTTCTGTTCGGCATCTGGCAGGATAAACTCAGGGCTTTCGATATATTCTATATGAGCAGAAAGAAGCTTTCTTATTCGGCGGCGGTTTATAACCCTGTATATCGAGCTTGTGCTTTTATTAAATTTGGCGGCAATTTGGTTTACCGGTGAGCCAGATTCGTATAGATTATAAACGGCAACAGTTTCGCGTGAGCCGAGAAGGACGCCGGGGTTTTTGAAAATCTGTTTTTTCTGATTTTTCTCAGCGTCAATTATTATCAGCCTGATTGTCTCTTTTGCTCTTTTGAAATGGGCGGCAACTTTTTTTATTGTTGCGGTTCTGCTTGATGTTTCCTGAGAGTTGAGTTTTTGTGCCATTTCGAGAATCTGCATTTTGACTGCCGGGGAAATCGTGCTGAATTTCGAGGCTTTCTCTACGAGCTGGGGATTGGCGGAAGCAAATTCATTAACAACCGATTCCCTGAAACCTGTCTGAAGAGTGTTGCCTGCAAAAATATATTTTCTTGCAAGCAGGCCTTTCTTTCGCCACCGTTCAATCGTTCTTGCGGAAACATTAAATTTTTCAGCCAGGGTATTTATAGAATAGATTTTTTCTCTTTGTCCGCCAGCGGATAATTTCAGTCTCGCACTTGCCCGCAGTATATATATCGGTAAATCGCGCAACAATTCGGCACCGAGGATTGTTTGCCGGCCGGGCTGGTGTTTTGGACGATAGCCGGTGATTTTGAAACATATAAATTCGTAGGGATATTCCCTGCCTGATTCGACTATTCGATAAAGATCCTCGGCGGCAGCAAGCTGTTTGAGCTGCTGGTTTTTAGGTACAAAGCTCGTCCCCATAAGTAGTTGTGCAACAACGGGATTTTTTATCTTCTGCATATAGTAATTGTAATATCACCGGCAGACGAAAGTCAAGATTTATGCGGATTTTTGGCATATAACCAGGTGTCAAACAACTGGGAAATGACAAAAAAACGGCGTCAAAATAACGCCGGTTTGAATTCTCTAAAATGGACAAGCTTAAGGCGACCTCTAAAAACTTGTCCTGGCGAAAGTGGGGATGTCATTGCCGGGAGCAAAGGGATGAATCAGTCTCTA
>JAQTQF010000122.1 GCA_028712345.1 Phycisphaerae bacterium
ATTGGTCTTTTAATCTAATGACGAATACGAACCAGCTCATTTTGCAGTTTGCCGGGACTTTGGGTGCGATTATTCTGCTCTCATCGGCGAGCAATTCCTGATACATCGCCGCGACCCGTTGTCTTTTTGCGATAAATTCTTCAAGTCTTTCGAGCTGAACGATTCCGAGTGCCGAGTTTATATCGCACAATCTGAAATTGTACCCCAGTCTTTCGTGTCCGAGCCATCCGCCGCCTTTTCCGCGTCCCTGGTTTCTCAGTGATGTACACATATCAGCGATATTATCGTCGTTAGTAACAATCATACCGCCTTCACCGGTGGTCATTTGCTTGTTGGGATAAAAAGCAAAAGTGCCGACGGTTCCAAAGGTGCCTGCCTTTTTGCCGCCCAATTCAGAGCCGATGGCTTCGCAGCTATCTTCGATTACAGGCAGGTTATGTTTTTTAGCTATCCGGCAGACCTCGTCCATATTCGCGGGATTTCCGAAGACATCGACCGGCAGTATGGCCTTTGTTTTTGATGTGATTTTTCCCTCGATTTTGGCCGGGTCGATATTCAGATTGTCAGGGTCTATATCAACAAACACCGGCGTCGCGTCAACCATAAGTATGCAGTTCGTCGAGGCAATAAAGGTAAACGGCGTGGTGATTACTTCATCGCCTTTTCCTATTCCGAGAGCTTTTAAGCATAAAAACAGTGCGCTTGTGCCGGAATTTACGCTAACGGCGTGTTTCGTGCCGACATATTGTGCCATTTTCTGCTCAAACTCGACCATTTTAGGGCCGAGAGCCAGATTTGGACTTCTAAGGACCTCTGCTACCGCCTGTATTTCCTTTTCTGTGATGTCCGGCCGAGATAAATGGACCTTCATTTCAGTACTCCTATAAAACTCTGAATTATACCTTTGAGGTATTCTTTTAAAAAGAGAAATTTAGAAACTTCCTTGTTTCATAATTATTTTGTGTTTATAATACCTGATGATGTTTATTGGGGAGGTAAAAAATGACTAATCCCGATAGTGCAGAGGACATTCTTCTTTATGCCGCCGAAAGAGAGGTGGAGGCCAATGTCTTTTACAATCTTCTTTCTCAGTTTGTTGACGACCCGCAGGTTCGCGCTTTATGCAGCGAGCTGGCATCTGAAGAACTTGAACATAAGGCTCTTATTGAACTGGAATTAATGAAGCTCGGCAAAGTCGTTAAGCCTTTAACCGCTTCAGATATTAAGAAAAGCACAAATCCAAAACCGCTTGATCTTATGCTCGCAATGGCGAAGACTCTGCAAATGGATTTGGAGCGTATCCTGCTTATGGCAATGGACAAGGAAAAGAATTCCTTCAAACTTTATCTTGATTTGATGACCGTTGTTCAGGACCCTGACAGCCGCAAGGTGATTGTGGAATTGGCCGAAGAGGAAGCTCGCCATAAGATAAGGTTTGAGATGGAATACGACAGACTTGTCTCCAGCCGCCACCGGCCTACGGAAGACAATCCGCCCACCGGTTTGAACATCTGAATTATCGAATTTGCACCAAATAAAATCTTTGCTAAAATCAAATCCTGTGATATTTTAACTGCTTTGAAGGCCGGAATATGACATTGGAGCAATTATTAAAGCTGGTTGAGTCTAAGCCGCTCGAGCAAAGGCCCAAAGTTAGCTGCGATTCGAGAAAGATTCGTCAGGGCGACATCTTCGTTGCTATCAAGGGGACGAAAATGGACGGTCACGATTTTATTGGCCAGGCGGTAGTTTCCGGCGCAAGATATGTCGTTACGGATAAAGCCACACAAGTTGCATCCGCCGAGGTTATCGAAACCCCTGATACGGCCGCGGCTCTTGGACTTCTTGCTCAGGCCGGTTACGGCTATCCGAATAAAAAACTTATTAACCTTGCTGTTACCGGTACCAACGGAAAAACAACCACTACTTATTTGGCCCGTTCCATCATTTCTGCCGCGTGCAATAAGTGCGGATTGATTAGCACTGTTGTAACAGATTTAGGTGAGCAGAAAGACGACAGTCTCGCTTCGATGACCACGCCGGATGCCGTCGAGATTGCCTGGCTTTCGGCTCAAATGGTTGCGGCAGGGTGCGGCTATATGGTAATGGAGGCCAGCAGTCACGCTATCGAGCAGAACCGTCTTGCCGGCATAGATTTTAAAGCTGCTGCATTTACAAACCTTACAGGCGACCATCTCGATTACCATAAAACAATGGACGCTTATTTTGCCGCCAAGCTCAAATTATTTGAAAGACTCTCTCCCAAAGCTGCGGCGGTTATTAACAAAGATGATCCCGTATTTGAAAAGATTATTTCCGCTACGAAGGCGAAAGTAATTTTATATTCAATTGATTCACCTGCTGATATCACCGCCAAAATAATTTCGATGGACATTCACGGGACGGTTTACGATTTGAATATTTTCGGTAAGAAAGTCTGTGTTCATACGACTCTTATCGGTCGGCATAATGTCAGTAATCATCTTGCCGCCGCTGGTCTTGTTTATGCCTGCGGATTTTCGCCTGAGCAGATAGCAGAGGGACTGTCGAAAATCTCTAAAGTGCCCGGTAGACTCGAAAAAATCATTTCATCAGCCGGTTTTACCGTTCTGGTTGATTATGCACATACCGATGATGCCCTGAAAAATGTTCTTTCGACACTCAAGCCGCTCTGCAAAGGAAAACTTGCGGTGCTTTTCGGCTGCGGCGGGGATAGGGACAAAACAAAACGCCCTCGAATGGCTGCCGTTGCGCAGGAATTTGCCGATTTAATTTATGTGTCGAACGATAACCCCCGTTCTGAAAAACCGTTAGATATAATAAACGATATTCTCCAGGGGTTTGCAAATTCTTCTGCCGATAATATTGTGATTGAGCCGGACAGAAAAAAAGCCATTGAACTTGCCATAAAAGCTGCCGGCGGCGGAGATATAATTCTTATCGCTGGCAAGGGCCATGAAAATTATCAGATAATCGGTTCTGAAAAGTATCACTTCAGCGATATTGAAACGGCTACAGAATTTTTGCGATGATGAAATTGACAATTAAAAAAATTGCCGAAATTGTAAAATCCAAAAATATCCCTGCCGCTGATGCTGAGATAACATCTGTTACGATTGATTCTCGCAAAGCTGTACAGGGCGGCGTGTTTTTTGCTATCAAAGGCGAAAACCACGATGGGCACGATTATATCAGCCAGGCTCTTGCCTCCGGCGCCGCTTGTGCGGTGGCGGAGAGAAAAATTTCTGTTCCCGAAGTTGGTAAAATTCTTTTTGTCGATGATACGATTGCCGCAATGGAGCTGCTTGCAAAGTTTGTCAGAGACAACAGCGGCTTTAAGGTTATTTCAATTACCGGCTCGGCGGGCAAGACCACGACAAAAAATATGCTTTCCGCCGTTCTGGGGAGCAAATTAAAATGCTTCGCCTCGCCCAAAAGCTACAATAACAATATCGGCGTACCGCTGACTATTTTTGAGGCACCCGATGATTGTGAAATTATTATATCTGAACTTGGCAGTAATCATCCCGGCGAGATTGAAAATTTAACGCGGATAATTTCACCAGATATCGCGATTATAACTACCGTTTGTCCCGCACATCTTGAGGGCTTCGGTTCAATTGATACGATAATAAAGGAAAAAACATCGATAGCAATCGGTTTACGGCAGGGCGGCGAATTTTTCATCAACGGCGACAGGCCCCGGCTCGTCGAGTACTGCAAAAAAAATAATTTAAAATTCATGGCTTTCGGTACAACTGAAAACTGCGATGTATCTCTCGGCAATATTAAACTTTTCGGCGACGGTAGCAAATTTACCGTTGAGGGCCTCGATGTTAATCTCCCTCTAATCGGCAGGGCAAATGTCGAAAATGCCGCTGCGGTCTGGGCGGTCGCCAAATATCTTGGTTTTTCATCTGCCGAGTTTGCCGGTGCGGTTTCGAAAATAAAACCGGTTGCTATGAGAATGGAAACGCTTGATTTTGGTTCAGTCACAGTCATAAGCGACTGCTACAACGCCAATCCCGGCTCGATGGAAAACGCACTGCAAACGCTCTCCCTGATGGCCGAACAGAAGGGCAGAAGGCCGGTATTTATTTTCGGGAAAATGGGTGAACTTGGAGCCGAAAGCTCGAATCTGCATTCGGCTCTCGGCCGCCAGATTGCAGAGAACGGCATTGCTGTTGTCCTGACGATAAAGGGCGAGGCTGCCATAGCCGCCAAAATCGCTAAAAAACACGCCAGTTCCCATAATTATATAACCGTTTTTGAGAATCTTGAGCAGCTTACCGATAATTTACACAAATTCATTAAACCTGACGATATAATACTGGTCAAAGCTTCCCGCAGTGAACGCTTTGAGGCGGTTGTAGATAAATTGAGATTACTTTTTAGTTAATTTTTATGATTTATTATCTTTTGTCGTATTTGCGCGATTTTGTAACCGGTTCGCTCGGTTTTTACGCCTGGCAGGAGGTAATGTTCCGTTGCATAATGGCGGCTCTTACCGGCCTTATCGTCGCATGGGTGTCAGGTCCTAAAATTATTCGCTGGCTGATGCGAAAAAAAATCGGCGACCGACCAGAATTTCATCACGAGACCCTCAATAATCTCAACAGAGAAAAAGCCAACACCCCCACGATGGGCGGACTTATAATTCTCCTCGCCGTCT
This sequence comes from Phycisphaerae bacterium, assembly GCA_028712345.1. Classification (GTDB taxonomy): domain Bacteria; phylum Planctomycetota; class Phycisphaerae; order Sedimentisphaerales; family UBA12454; genus GWC2-45-44. Next base: position 4,673 of record JAQTQF010000122.1, read on the forward strand.
TCACCAGTACTTTTTTATGGGCGAGGCTCGGCAATCCGTTTGTCCAGAAAGCGATTGTTCTGATGGTTTGGTTCGGCGCTATCGGCGCTGCCGATGACTGGCTCAAACTTACCAGTAAAATCCGCCATCGCAGCCGCAACGGCCTTAAACCGTGGGAAAAACTTGCTTTCCAACTGGGAGGGGCAGTGCTGATTGCGACTTTTCTTTATTCTGATATCGTCAATCTTCCCGATGCGACCCGTTTTTGGCTGCCTTTCTACAAATACGGCATTCCGATATCCGGCTGGCTGTTCGTGCTTATTGCGATACTTTATATCTCCGCCACGAGCAACGCCGTCAATTTTACCGATGGTATGGACGGCCTGGCAAGCGGCTGCGTCGCCATTGTAAGTCTCACTCTTGCAATCCTCTGTTATGTCGCTTCCGAATCAATGACAAGAACATCTACGATGACATGGGCTAATTATCTTCTCCTGCCGCACATTCCGCAGTCGGGCGAATTGAGCATATTTTTTTCCGCTATTCTCGGCGCGGTGATGGGCTTTCTGTGGTTCAACTGCCACCCGGCACAAACATTTATGGGCGATATCGGCTCGCTGCCGCTCGGCGCCGCGATGGGTTATGGCGCTTTGGTTACGAGAAATGAAATCCTGCTGCTCGTTATAGGCGGTGTTTTTGTTATTGAACTTGCCAGCGTGATATTGCAAATCGGCTATTTTCGTTATACCGGCGGCAAAAGACTTTTCAGATGCGCCCCAATTCATCATCATTTCCATCTTGGCGGATGGTCCGAGCCGCAGGTTGTCGTTCGCTTCTGGCTCCTGTCGGCGGCCTTCGCCGCTCTTGCTCTGGCAACACTAAAACTGCGGTAAAGCTTTAGGCAACTTCTAAAAATGTCATTGTGAGGAGCGAAGCGACGAATCAATCTTCATTCTTATTTCAAAAACGAGATTCTTCGTCCGCCTTCGGCGGACTCAGAATGACAAGTCGCATTTTTAGAGATTCCCTTTATTTATAGAAATAGAAAAAGGGCTGCTCATTACGAACAGCCCTTTTTGTTTCATATTTTTAAGGAGTTGCTAAAAGTCGCTTATTTTTTCCTTCTGAGAAGGAGTCCGCCAAGACTGAGCAGTGCCATTGTTGCAGGCTCTGGAATAGTAATTGCGGCAATACTCTCAAGAGTAGTATTATCATGTAGAGTAAT
>JAQTQF010000123.1 GCA_028712345.1 Phycisphaerae bacterium
CAGTCCGAGGGCTGTTGTATCTGTGAGAGTTGATAACCGCCTGCCGGTCCGAGTTTTATCTCTCCGCCTTCTCTGTTTTCATAATAGCCGTTAAGAGCGTAACTGGTTATTCCGGGATGAGGACAATTGAGGAACCCCATCGGATAAGGGTCCGGGTCGATTGGGCAGAACCATACTTTTGAGGTATTTTCAAAGAACTCGTTGGGGATAATTTCCTTTGATATATAAGGCAGAAGCAGAATATTCCACAGGCTGTCCATTTCCTGTTGCGAGCGGACAAAAAACCCGTCGTTGGCTTTTATGATGACGCCCTTAAAGTCAGCGGCATAAGCGCTCATCGCGAGAGAAATCTGGGATAGATTCCTTGCGCAGACAAGTTTCCAGGCGTTATTTTTTGTTTTTTCCAGAGCGGGCAATAAAAACAGCAGCAGCAGAGCGATAATGGAAACTACTACTACCATTTCAAGTAAGGTGAACGCTTTATATTTGTTTGTGCAGTGATGTTGTGTTCTAAGAGTCGAGCAGAACAGGTTTGATTGTCTTTTAAATTTCGCCATCTCAATATAAACATACTTCTGCCTAAAGGCCTTTGGGTTCTTTTTCATTTTTATTTCATTTTTTAAAGGCCGCTCAGCCAGTTATCGGCGAAATCCGCCAAGTCTCTGAAATCGACGCTCAGGCTGTCGTCAAAATCCGCCTCCAGTCCCGGCCCGGTCAATTGCCATTGATTGGCGAATCTTGCGAAATCGGTCATATCAACTTTTGCATCTCTGTTCAGGTCGCCGGTGGGCAGTTGGCCGGTTTGCATCCACTGGCTGATAAGGAAAGCCAGGTCGTTATAGTCAACGACGAGGTTTTTGTCGAAATCAGCGGTCAATCCCGGTCCTGTCAATTGCCATTGGTTGGCAAAGAAAGCAAAATCAATCATATTGATTATATCGTTTTTGTCAAAGTCTGCTACGCTTACGCTTCGGCAGTCAATATCGACTTGGTCTATAATTGCCGCTCCGCCCATATAATGGTTGGCATCAGCCGGATATTTGTATGCAGTCAGCCGAATATATTCCTCGGTATCAGGCTGATTGATTTCATACACAGTTGTAACCCTGTACCATTTTCCTATGAGACCTTCCGGCTCATTGAGCGGTTCAAAATTTAAAGAGACGACGGATATATCGGCGGTATCGGAAAAATCATCGTCTCTGGCTACCTCTATATTGTAATTTTTTATTCCATCATTGCGGGCAAAGTATGTCATCTGAATCCAGACAAGGGTTTTGTAATACTGCGAGGGCAGATTATTCGGTACCCGGAAAGTCAAAAAGACATTTCCCATTCCCCCGTAATAGGCTCTTCTGTCGGTTATAAGGTTGCTGTATACCCCATAGTCATACATCCAGGTAACAATGCCTGGTATGGCAGGATAATCATTGTAATCTACGGCGGTCAGACGGGGCAGGCCGTAGTAATTAACCCAGTTCGGCTCACCATCGGGCAATGCCGGCAAGACCGGCGCTGCATATTCATCATTGCCGAAGTCCCAGCTCTGATGGGTATAATCGACGCTATCCTGCCAGAGCGGCGGATTTATATAGTCAGCTTTAAGTCCTGCTGTAAATATCAGCAGAAAAAAGCTGATAACTGATAACTGATAACTGATAATCGTTTTATAACGCATAATTATGAAGGCCTATGAAGATTCTTGAAAGATTGACCCACAGCAGGGTTATCAGAATGAATACGAAACCTGTAACAATCCACAGGCAGTTAAGCTTGAGGTACTTTACCCCGGTCATATAGCGATAATGGAAATATCCGATAAACAGCAGCCAGGTTGCCAGCGACCACATTTCTTTCGGGTCCCAGTTCCAGTAATCTCCCCAGGCAATTTTTGCCCAGAAACTGCCCAGCACAAGACCAATCGTAAGGAGAGGAAAACCGAGACAGACTAATTTATAAGCCCGGAATTCGTGGTCTATTGCTGAGCTGCATAAAAGGCCGCCTAACCCCTGGCAGGCCGCCTTTGTCATTATTATGTAGGCCAGCATATAAATTGCTATATGGGGCGTGAAAAGCCAGCACTGCAAAGCAGGCGGCAGATGCTGCGGAGCGGCGCTGAAGACAAAGCCGGCAGGAAACAGCACAATAATTCCAATAATCATATCGCATCCGTATCCGCCGACATTGAGAACCTTTTGGCTCAGCAGGCTCAGCGGGAAAACGAGCAGGCCTAAAAACAGGAACACCTCAAACAAATTTTGCAGGGGTATATGTTCGACGGTTATCCATCGGTACGCCACCGAAATTGCGGCAACGACAAAACCAAGAGTGTAGATTGCCGTGCCGGTCTTTTTATATTTTAGAACATAAACAGCCCAGGCAAGCAGATACAGCGCCATCGTCTGGTATATAAGCAAATGCTGAGTCGTAAAATATATTCTCATAAGTATCTTTTCTTAATTAGCCTTTCATACCAGAAATGCCACGCTACGCCTATGCAGACAAAAATGAAGCCTGCGTAAATAATGCTCAGGCCTGTATCCGAGACAACCTCAAGAATGGTAAACCGTCCGTGCTGTTCGTCGTAGCCGTGCTGATAAATATGATAGCCGCCGAAGTGCAAAGGCTTATTGACTTCGATTGTGGCCGTCTTGACGGTATTGGAATCTTTTATTATCTCGATGTCGCTGAAATAATCCTTAACGGCATTGCTGTCGTCTGGATAGTATTCTATCCTGAAATCGTCCAGCTTTATCGCGAAAGGCAGCACGGCCATTGTTCCGGGCTCGGCCAGCACCTTATTCTGACTGCCGCCCTCGAAGATGAGCATTTTTCCCCTGTATATTTTAGTCAAACCGGCGCTGGCAAATTGATTATTATAAATTTCCGTCCCCGTCATAGAGCCGAGGATGAGCAGGATAAAACCAAGATGCATCGCAAACAGCGCAGGTTTTCTGAACAGATTTCTGAATGAAAAAATACCGATTGCCAGCAGAAAGACGAAAAAGAACCAGAATGCTGCGAAGGGGATGCTGTTAAAGGCTTTGTGTGTCCGCTCGGCGCCAATAAAAGCGCCAAATACGCAAAGCGCCGTCAGAGCGATTATTAGCGTCAGACCAACAGTCAAAATTACCCTTTTGTTTGGCACAAAAGACCTTTCAGTATCAATTATAGCCTGTGTACTATGATAACCATTTGCTCGGTAATAATCAAAGAAAACAATGGAAAAACGGGTATAGAACAGCCCGGGGCATAAAAATCCGGCAGAAAGGCTTTGAGTCGAGCGTTAAGGCTGCCCGCAGGCCAAGTTCCTTGCTTCTCCGTCCTCCTGAGAGACTCCTGGCAATCCTGCCGGACGGTATAATAAACCGCCTGAAAAGGCAGATAGTAACACGCTCTTGCCTGCAATTACCGCGTATCGTAATAGTACCACATAACATTTGAATTTAGATGTACCAAACAGCTAAGAGGCTTGTCATGCCTGCCAAAGCAGGCATCCAGAACATAAAACTGGATTCCCGCTTCCGCGGGAATGACAATACAAAATCAAATGTTATCGTGTAATAGTACACCTAAAGGGGCGAAAAAGCAAGAAAAACCAGATAATTGAAATATATTATTATGCATAACTCTTTTTTATAAAATGAGTTAGTAAGCAAAACCCTCCTCCGGCAGGCAGGTGCAAGAGCAGATGGGTGAATGGGTAGATGGGTGGATGGGTGAAAAACGGTCGCTCTGTCCATAAGGACTCTACAGGAGAGCGTACTCTGTCACCCTGGGTCCGCCTTCGGCGAACTCAGAATGACAATGTGCTAAGGGGCAGAATGACGAAGTGGCCAAGGCATCAGAATGACGAGGTGTTAAGCGATTAGGATAATGAGAGGCTAAGGGCTTAGAATGACATCGGTGCCGGTTTTCTACAAAGCAAACCGATAACCCCTAAGCCTCCGAAGTTACAGTTGGTGATACTACAATAACCAATAACCAATAACCGATAACCGATAACCAATAACCGCTACCCCTAACTCTTTTCCTGTTAGATGTTTAGTGAAATTGTTAAAAAATTCGTAAATTTGGCAAAAAACCCTTGCTTTTTTCATATTATTTGATAAAATGCTATTATGTTTGATAAATATATAACTTACAAAGTGATATTAAATGGTTATTTATGAATTTTTTAGGAGTTTTTTAAGGTTTGGTTATGCCAGTTAAATACATAAATAAAAACGAACTGTTAAACGCTTTTGAAGTTCTTGCCTCACGGGTTGAGCTGCTGGGCAGGGAAGAAAAACTGCTTATCAGACTCTTTCAGGCAGGTCGGTCCTACCAGGCGATAGCAATCACGGCACAGGTCAGTCCGGGAACGGTTACCAGACGGCTGAAAAAAATAGCTCGGCGGATTTCAGACGACAGATTCATTGCCGGCCTGTCAAACGAAAATGCGTCAATAGAGCAGATGAAAATTCTTAAAGAAAAATTCATCAACGGCAAAAGCATAAGTCAGATAGCAAGACATACGGGACTGAGTCCGTACAAGATTAGAAGAATTATAAATACCGTATAGCGTATCAATTAAAAATTAAGAATTGAGAATTAAAAATAGAGGTGTTTTATGACAACGACATTATCGGCGAGCAAAAAATTTGAATGGAATCTGCCGGTAACCGATAAGGTTGCCGATTGTCTGCGAGCTTTCGGCATAACGGTACAACGGCTGAAAAATAATATCATTACGCACGAATGCAGCGTGGAATTATCTGACGGCGAGGTTTGCTATATAACAGGTCCGTCGGGCAGCGGCAAAAGCGTTCTGCTTCGAGAATTTTATAACGGTTTTTCCGGCGATGAGAAAATAAACATCAGCGATATTCCTCTGCCGAGCGATAAAACCTGCGTTGACTGCATCGAGGCAGGCGTTCTTGAGACATTAAGAACACTGTCAATCGCAGGGCTTACCGATGTGTTTTGTATTCTCAATTCCCCGGCCAATCTGAGCGACGGCCAAAAATACAGATACCGAATAGCCCGCGCGCTGGCGGGGCAGGCGAAATACATCTTTGCCGATGAGTTCTGCAGCAATCTCGACAGGGTAACGGCAGCGGTGATAAGCCATAATATCCGCAAGCACGCCAAGAAAAGCGGAAAGGTTTTTATTCTCGCCAGTGCTCAGGATGATTTGCTGGCGGACCTTCGGCCTGAAGTAATCGTTATCAAGCATTTAGCGGGACAAGCGGAAGTTATATATAAAACTCTAAGCACTAAACCCTAAATCCTAAACAAATTCAAAAATCTAATTTACAAAGGCTCAAAACAGTTTTGAAAATTTGAATTTTGATAATTTGGTATTGTTTAGAATTTAGATATTAGAATTTAGGATTTCTTATGCAGTGTACAATTAAAAAATATCTGAAAATCGTACCCGGCACAATTGCCGATTACAAGCCTCTTGCGAGGTTTCATTATCGGGACAGCCGAACAGGACCCGTGGCGGCGGTTTATAAAATTATCGATACTCATCCAATGCGAAGTCAAACCGCTCCGCTCGTCGGCGTTATTATTTATTCGATGCCCGTCTATGCCGTCCAGCTTCGCAACATTGCGACAGGGGGCTTGTTCACAAAGTTAGGCTCAGGTTCAACGGCAATGCAGCTCGTCAATAACAATGTTCGCACAATAGCCCGTGTTGTCATTGAGCCGCGATACAGGGGTCTTGGCCTTGCTCACCGGCTGATTGAAGAAACTATGCCTCTGCTGAATATGGCTTATATCGAGGCACTGGCGGTGATGGGTAAGGTCAATCCTTTTTTTGAAAGGGCAGGGATGATGAAGTTTGCCGGCACCGAGCCAGATCGGAAGA
>JAQTQF010000124.1 GCA_028712345.1 Phycisphaerae bacterium
GCGCCAGCGGCGGGCGTGAGCGATATTCGCGAGGTGCTGAACAAGGCCAAAGACAATCTTCTGGCCGAGAAATGCAAAACCGTCCTATTTATAGATGAAATTCACCGCTTCAACCGTGCCCAGCAGGATGTGCTTTTGAATGATGTCGAGACGGGGGTAATAATTTTAATCGGGGCCACGACGGAGAATCCATATTTTTCAATCAATTCGCCTCTTATTTCGCGAAGCACGATATTCGAGTTCAAATCGCTGGAGAAGAACGATATTGTCGAGCTGCTTAAAAGAGCGATAAAGGACAAGAAAAACGGTCTCGGCCTATTGGATATCAAGGCGAGCGAACAGGCGCTCGAGTATATAGCCATTATGAGCGACGGGGATGCGCGAAAATCGCTGGTCGCTCTTGAGACGGGGGTTATGTCGCAAAAAAACGCAGGGCAGGAGACAATCAAATTCGATATCGAGGTGGCCAAGGAATCGATACAGCAGAAAGCGATTCAGTTCGACCCGACGGGCGATACTCATTACGACTTAGCCAGTGCTCTTCAGAAGAGTATGCGAGGCTCTGACCCGGACGCGACGGTTTACTGGCTTGCCAGGCTAATTGCCGGGGGGCAGGATCCTCGATTTATTGCCCGGAGGATAGCTGTCTGCGCGGCGGAGGATGTCGGGAATGCTGACCCGACGGCGACGATACTTGCGGCGGCGGCGATGCAAATATCGGAGCTTGTGGGGTTTCCGGAGGCTCAACTGCCGCTGGCGCAGGCCGCTATTTATGTTGCCTGTGCGCCGAAATCGAACGCCTCGTCAAAGGCGATATGGTCGGCGATGAGCGATGTGAAGAATAAAAGGACGATAGCTGTGCCGAAACATCTGAAGGATTCCCACTATGCGGGGGCGAAAAAACAGGGTTATGGGACGGAATACAAATATCCGCACAATAGTCCGGAGGGGTTTGCGGTGCAGGAGTATCTGCCTGGGAAAGTGGAAAAATACTATGTTCCGGTGTCCCGCGGGAGAGAAAAATTAATTATGGATTATTTACAAAGGCTGGAAATTCTGATAAAACAAGAGCGATCAAAGACGAATCCAATGGAGGGATAGTGAATGGACAAACAGCAGCTTCGGCAACAAATAAGAGCGCAGTTGGGTAAAATGACCGATAAGCAGCGAAGTGAATTAAGTCAAAAAGCGTGCAAAACTCTTATTGACACACCAGAGTTCCAGAGTGCCAATACCGTTATGGCGTTTCTTTCGCTGCCGCACGAGGTAGATACCGCACCGTTTATTCTATACGGATGGCAGCATTCCAAGACGATAGCCGTGCCGAAAATATCGTGGCAGCAGAGGCATATGATACCCGTACAGATCACCTCGCTCGAAACGGGCATCGCGACCGAGGCGGGCGGACTGAGAAATCCTGTGATAGGCGTACCGGTGCCGCTGGAAGATATTGATTTGATAATCGCTCCGGGTCTTGCGTTTGACGATACCGGCAACCGCCTCGGCAGAGGCGGCTCATATTACGATAGATTTTTCTCCCATAAACGGCTCAGAGCGGTAAAATGCGGATTCGGTTTTGGCGAACAGCTCGTGGAAGCCGTGCCGGTTTTCGAACATGACAGACCTGTTGATATGCTTGTAACGAATCAGGGCGTTGTTCACTTTAAACAACAGAAAAAAGAAAAGGATTAAAAATAAAATGGCAATCTCATCTTATGGGCATTACAGAAATCAGAGGAGAAAAAGAATTATCTATTATGTTGCCGCGGTAGTCGTTGTGGCGTTTGCGGCGGTGATATTTTTCTATCCTTCCGGAAATAAGAAAGAAGCTGACGAAATCCAGTCCCCTGCCGTTGAACAGACGCCTGTAACAAAGGAAGCGGCAGTAAAAGAGCAAACAGTTGTCCAGTCGCAAATTGAACCTGCTGCCAACCTTGGTCAAATGGTCCCTGAAGCTAACGGTATCGCAGGAAGCCGAATCGCGGCCCTTCTGCAGGATGCGGGGAAGTGCATCGAGGACGGTCGTATTATTGCCGCCAGAAATACTTTGAATGATGTACTGAATATGGCGATGGATAACAGCCTTAGAGAGCAGGTCAAGAGACAGATGCAAATGCTTACTGAGAAATGGTTATTCAGCAAGACGGTTGAGTTCGGCGATAACCTTTGCTCTGTCTATAAGGTTCAGGCCGGCGATATGTTGTCGAGCATCGGGGCAAGCAATAAAATACCCTATCAGTTCATAATGAAAATAAATAATATCCCCAGTGAGAGATCTCTTAGGGCTGGTCAGTCAATAAAAATTGTTCAGGGACCGTTCCACGGCATTATTTATCTTTCATCTTTCACGATGGACCTTTATCTTCAAAATGTTTATGTAAAAAGCTACAAAGTAGGCATCGGCAAAGAAGGACATGAAACTCCGCCTGGTCTATGGCGGGCAAAAATCGGCGGTAAGCTGATTAAGCCTATATGGACCGACCCTGAAACGGGAAAGACATATCAGCCAGATGCTCCTGATTACCCTCTCGGTTCCGGCTGGATTGCCCTGGAAGGAATTGACAGCAGGACACGCGATGTTACCGGTATTGCAATCCACGGCACAAAGGATGAAACAACCATCGGCACGAAAAGCTCTCAGGGCTGTATCAGACTTTATAACGGAGAGCTTACCGAACTGTACGATATGTTTGAACAGGGATTTTCGGAACTTAGAATAGTGGAATAATACCGGCCATCTGCAAAAAGATGAATGATATAAAGCAAGACGACAAACTGTTCTCGTATCCGATTGTTCTGTCTGTTGTTTTCCATATAATTCTGCTGGCCATATTTGCTTTCGTCCGATTTTCCTCTAAACCGGCAATTGTCCATGCTGCTGTTTCGCCGAGGGCAAAAATCAATGCCGTCCGTAGGCTGCTCGAAAAGCCGCGGGTCTTGCCGAAACCCAAAGTAATCGGTTCAAATCTCAGCGAAAAAGGCATATATCCAGTTATTCAAGAAGCAGCCAAGAGCGAAACCCCCTCCCTTCCGGCTATTTCCGATGATCAAGGCAAAACTCTTGCGGCAAAGGCGGCCATAGACGATTTGAGTTTTAACACGGTGAAAACAACAGGTAATATCCGCTTTTTCGGCAATCCGGTCAGCCAAAAACGGCTGTGTTTTGTCGTCGATTGTTCAGGAAGCATGCAGGGAGTATTCGAAAAGGTAAAATCGCAGCTTAAAGCCTCGGTCAGAAGTCTTGAGCCGGACTGTTACTTTCAGATTATTTTTTTTGGCGACAATCAGTTATACAATTTTGGAGGCGGCAGTACGGTTCGGGCATCAACCCCTGCCAAACGGAAGGCGACTGAATTCATAAATCAGATTGAGCCGAGGGGTCAAACGAATGCCTTCGGGGCTATAACCAGTGCAATGTCAGGTGCAGAAGCGGCACGAAAAAGTCCGGATGTCATTTATTTTCTCACAGACGGTTTTAATCTCTCTGGCAATGACGACAACTATCTTCTGACGGAACTGCTGAGCTTTAGAAACGAGCATTGTCCCCAGACAATAATAAATACAATCGGGTTCTGGCCAAAATCAAAGGATAAGGTTATACTGATGCAGCTTGCTCAAATGACAGGCGGAACTTATACGAGTGCGGGCAATTAAAAAAGTAATTATATGAATTTGAAAAACAAAAAAAATCTGATAAAGACAGCGGCTTTAGGGGCGGCAATGGTAATTATCGGCATCATCATATTTCTTGCCGCCGGCGGCAACCCACATCAGCAAAGGACAATGCTTACTCAATTCGTCTTGTCGGGCGGCGCAATCGTCTGGTTTATCCAGATACCGCTGTCGATAATAACCATCGGATTGATTATCGATTATTGTCTGAATATAAAGGCATCTGCCCTGCTGCCGTCAAATTTTGGCGCTGAAATTATTAAAAACATAAGAATTAACGGCTGGCAGAAGCTCGACAGGATACTTGCAGGCGAAAATGACCTCGTAAGCGTGGCGATTTTAGCGGCGGTTCGCAACAAATTTATCGACAGAAGACAAGTAGAGATGCAGCTTCAGATGCAAAATGCCGTGATGGACACTCTTAAACAGCAGAGCCGGGCATTGTTGCGAAAAATCGAGATGTTGAATATTATCGGTAATGTCTCTCCGATGATAGGCCTTTTCGGAACGGTTTACGGAATGATTAAACTGTTCAACAGTATCGTTGTCGCGGGCGGCCAGCCGAGTCCCGAACAGATGGCTGACGGCATCAGCGTCGCTTTGGTTACCACTTTCTGGGGACTTCTGATTGCGATACCGGCGCTGGTCGTGCACAGTTTTTTCAGCAATAAAATAGAATCAATTGCACATCAGGCGGCAATCGGCGCTGAAATGGTTCTTGTTGAAATCAAAAATTCCATTGATAACCCCTCACAAAGGCAATAGAATGCGATACAGAAATCAATGATTTATGAGTAATATATTTTCCAAATCATTTGTCGATAATAATGACGGCATAATTAGTCTCGAAAACACTGCATCACTTCTGGATATATCGACCGCAACTGTCAGAAATTGGGGTAAGTGCGGCTATTTACAAACGCTTGACGAAAAAACAAAATGGTTTTTCCACTTGACTGAAATTGAAAATATAAAATCAAACATAGCTAATGGAAATTTGGAGAAACTGAATAGCCGGGCAAACAAATCAAAAGCTGAAAGAATATTTATCCCCGAAGAATACTTAAAAGACAAAAATGGGATTGATGACCTAAATAAAATTATTGAATTTATCCAGGGAAAAAATATTGATATTTTTTTGGCTCTTTTACTTATAGGTCTCAACTTTCTAAAAAGAGAAAAAATATTGTCCGAATTAACAATTGGGAATATTATCCATAAAAAGAATTTGTTTTTCTCTAACAAGCAAATTGGCGAAGAGATAAAGGATTGGTTATCGGAAATAAAAAAAGAAAACATTAAGGCCGATTATTCTTTTTTGCTTGATTGCCCTATTCCGAAACAGCGAGATGTCCTCGGTTTCATTTATCAATCTTTGCTGCTCGAGGGCAAAAAATCTCAGAGTGGTTCATATTATACCCCGTCAATTATTGTTGACGAGATTGTTAGAGAGTATGTCAAAAAAGATTCAAAGGTTCTTGATCCTTGTTGTGGAACCGGGCAATTTTTGCTGGCGTTTGCCGATATCGTAGAGAACCCCTCAAATATTTATGGAATTGATATTGACAAGATAGCGGTCAGAATTGCAAGACTAAACATATTGATAAAATATAAAAATAAAGATTTTGCTCCAAACATCGTTTGTAAAAACGCTCTTTTTGATGTTGGCAATTATGACCTTTTTAGCTTAAACGACGACAATATTAAAAATTTTGATATTGTCGCGACAAACCCGCCATGGGGCGTTCATTTTTCACAAGAAGAAACTGAAAAACTAAAAAAGATATGCTCTGAATTATCTTCTTTTGAGTCTTTTTCTTATTTTTTAAAGAAAAGTATTGATCTATTGCAAGATAATGGGGTGCTTTCCTTTATTTTGCCGGAGTCAATTTTGAATGTAAAAACACATAAAGACATTCGAGATGTGATTTTGAATAATACTCATATCAAAAAAATTGTTTGTCTCGATCGAGTTTTCAAAAATGTTTTTACTCCGGTTATTAGGCTGGATTTGAAAAAGAGTAAAAAAGAAAATGGAAAGATAAAAATCTACAAGGAAAGCAAGAACTATGATATTGAGCAAACAAGATGGAAAAATAATCAAGATTTAATTTTTGATATTCACGCAAACGGATTTGACGCAGAAATAATTAATAAAATCTACGCCACCCCAC
>JAQTQF010000125.1 GCA_028712345.1 Phycisphaerae bacterium
GATGCCTAAATAGTATTCATTTTTCCAGTAAGCAAGATTGTGTCTGCATTCAAAGTCCGGCCTTGCGAAATTAGAAATTTCATAATGTCCAAACCCCGCTTCGGTTAGTACTTCGATAGCCGTTTCGTACATCTTCCTGTCGAGTTCCTCATCGATAGCGGTTATCTTACCTGCGGATTTAAGCTCTTCCAGAGCTGTGTCCTTTTCGTAAGTAAGGCTGTATGCGCTTATATGCTGAACATTGAGCTCGATTGCCTTGTGCAGATTTTCCCGCCAGCTTTTTAAATCGGAGCCTGGAACGGCAAATATCAAATCAATCCCGATATTTTCAACCCCGGCCTCTCTGACGGCCTTAATCGTTTCTTCTATTTGCTTGGCCTTATACCTTCTGCCTAAAAAATCCAGCTCGCTCTGCACAAACGATTGTGCCCCGATGGATATTCTATTGACGCCGATGTTTTTTAAATTGTTCAGCAGTGTCTCATTTGCGTCGGAGGGATTTATCTCAACGGTAAATTCATCAGCCTTTCCCGTCAGTTCGGCAATTTCTTTTAGAAAACCGCAAAGGGCCTTTGCACCGATAGACGCTGGACTGCCTCCACCGATGTAAACAGTCTCGACCGGCTTGGCGAAGGATGTTTTTTTTAATTCCGCAATCTCAGCATTTAAAACCCTCTGAATATCGAACTTGCCAGGCGGCTTCGAGAAAAATCCGCAGTAAAAACACTTGGATTTACAGAAAGGAATATGTATATAAACGGAATTTGGTAAATTTTTATTAGTCATGTCCTTGGGACTCCTTGCGGAGAATTAACCTCCCTCCGCAAGGCTGCGAAGGGCAGGCACGAATAAACACAAAAATGTCATTCCCGCGGAAGCGGGAATCCAAAATATTTCGCCCGCCGCCTGTCCTGCTCTGTCATCGTTTTACGGCAGGTTTTCATTTTTATAAGCCATACAGTTTTTTTATTGTTTCTTTTAATTGTTCTTCATTATATATCGCCGTAAGTTCTTTTCTCGCCTTTTTTATGGTATTGTGACTCAGGCAGTATTTCGTCAGAAATTTCCTGAAATGCCAGATACATTTTCTCGAATCATAAATTTCCTTTAGCAGCTCGAAATGCTCAAGAATAATTTCTCCCTGCTGGGCGATATCGGGAGCGAATATTTCCGTTTTCCCTTCAAGCGCATCGGTTACCTGCCTGAAAATCCACGGCTTTCCAATTGCTCCTCTTGCGATAGCCACTCCGTCGGCGCCGCTGGCCTTAAATTTATTTACAATATCGTGCGGGTCGAACAAATCGCCGCTGCCGATGATAGTCGTGTTCGGATATTTTCCTTTTAACTGTTTTATTACTTCCCAGTCGGCCAGCCCTTTAAAACCCTGTTCGACCGTTCTGCCGTGAACGATAAGGCCGTCAACTTTCATCGCCGCCGCCTCGTTGCAGATGTACCAGAAATTTTCTTTTGCCTCGTTGCTGCCGTCTATCCCGATTCGCAGTTTCATCATCACCGGACAGCTCACCGCGTCTCTGACCCTTTTATAAATTTCCAGAACACTTTGCGGCTCGGCCAGCATTGCCCCGCCCCTTGCCCTTCTAAGAACCTTCGGCGCAGGACAGGCAAAATTCAAATCTATGATATCGTATCCTGCCCCGACCATACTCTTTGCCGCAGCGGCCATTTTCTCCGGCTCAGTTCCAAGCAATTGCGCCCCGATTGGATGTTCATCGTCCCTGATTATATAATTCGGTTTTTCGAGCAGCGGCTTATACGATGCGCTGGTATCGAGAATAACGCCGCTGAAAGTCAATTCGCATCCGAACTTCCGCGCCAGCATTCTCATCGCCCTGTCGGTATAGCCCGCCAGCGCCGCTTGTATAATAGGGTTATTAATTTTAATTTTTCCGATGAACATATAATTTAGTTGTTTAGCCGCTGCCGGCACGGCAGCGTAACAGAGCCCCAACCGTAAGGGAGGGGTCGTATATATTTCGTCGTTCGTTTAGCCGTCGCCGGTACGGCGATGTTTTATTTGCGGATAATCCTTATTTTTTGCTCGTCAGATAGATTGCCTGCTCGGCGAAAATGTTCGGAGCGAACTTTACAGGGCTTGCCCTGTTTCCGATAAGAGGAATTTTCTGTTCTATTTTTGCGCCGACCTCATCACAGAAATCTTCAAAATCCTTCAGCGATAGAACATGAATGTTGGGCGTATCATACCATCTAAACGGAAGCTGCTTTGTTCTCGGTGCTTTTCCTGCAAAGAACAGATTAGCTCTGCACCGCCAGTAAGCGAAATTCGGAAAGCTCACAATCACTTTATGCGATACCTGCAGAAGCTCGACAAAAACCTGTTTCGGATTTTTCAGTGTCTGAAGCGTCTGCGAAAGTATCGCGTAATCAAATGTATCGGCGGGGTAGTGTTTCAGCCCTCTTTCTATATCTCGGTGAATTATATTGATTCCGTTATTGACGCACTGGGAAACAAGCCGCTGGTCAACCTCAATCCCCTCGGCGATAATGTTTTTATCGTGCTGGAGGCCGAGCAGCAGTTGACCGTCGCCGCACCCGACATCGAGCACCCGGCTGTTCGGCTTGATTAAGGATTCTATAAGCTCATAATCGACTCGAACCCGTTTTATCCTGTCAAAACCTTTCGCCGCTGAAACGACGGCAGGCTTTTCAAACTTCGGTTTTTCCATCGTTGTTGAAAGAAATCCGGACAGCAAACTGCCCAGCGCTTCCGGCTCAAGCAGAAACGCATCGTGTCCGTAAGGCGATGAAATATTGCAGTAACTTACCGGTTTTCTTTGTGCAACAAGAGCATTTACTATTTCTTCAGATTGCGCGGGAGTAAACAGCCAGTCGCTGGTAAAGCTCACAATCATAAATCTCGATTTTGTCTCGGCCAGGGCTTTTTGCAGCGAGCCATAGTCTTTTTCAATATCGAAGTAATCCATTGCCTTGGTAATATACAGATAACTGTCGGCATCAAACCTTTCAACAAAGCTTTGCCCCTGGTGGTCGAGGTATGTCTCGACCGAAAATTCCGCGCCGAGGTCATAGCTGTACTTCTCTGTGCTCCTGAGTTCTCTGCCGAATTTTTCTCTCATACTTTGTTCAGACAGGTATGTTATATGTCCTATCATCCTTGCAGTTGCAAGGCCCTTCTTGGGAGGCCTGTCAGCCTGAATATCAGACATAATAGCGTTTCTTCCGACAGCATCAAAAGCGATTGCCTGAGCGCCAAGTTTTGATGTCGCTGCGATTACTATCGCCGATTTTACAATCTGAGGATATTCAATCGCCCACTGCAAGACTTGCATTCCGCCCATCGACCCGCCAATGACCGCCAGCAGTTGTTTAATCCCGAGTTTGTCCAGAACAAGCTTTTGCACCCTGACCATATCCGCGATGGTTATCATCGGGAAATCGAGATGGTATGGTTTTCCTGTTGCCGGATTAATGCTCCCCGGCCCCGTAGTTCCGCTGCAGCTGCCCAGAAAGTTCGAGCAGATGACGAAGTATTTATTGGTATCGATTGCCTTGCCCGGCCCAATCATTATATCCCACCAGCCGGGCTTTTTGTCGTCCCGACTGTTAAATCCTGCCGCATGAGCGCTGCCGCTTAAAGCATGACAAACCAGAACGACATTATCTCCCGCCGAATTTAGTTGGCCGTAAGTTTCGTATGCAGCATCGATAGGTCCGAGGCTCTTTCCGCTGGTCAGCTTTAAAGGCTCATCGGCCTCAACGAGCCGTACAGTCTTTGTTTCGACAATCCCTACCGAACCTATTTTGTCTTCTGCCATAATTTAGGTATCAATGCCTGAATATTTCCGGAATTTTTCACGACAATCATATCTGTTGCGAAAAACACCATCAACTAACGACTAATCACTATCGACTAACAACTAATTATATACCGGGCTTTTTTGGTATGCAATTTTTCTTTTCACGGCAGTGTTTGCAGCAGTTCAATAATTTCCGCCTTTTTCGGCAGAGCTTCCATTGCCCCGAACTTTGTGCAGGCCAGCGCACCGGCGGCGCAGGCGAATTTTACCGCTTTTTTAATATCATCACCCACCGCACAGCTCGCCGCCAATGCCCCGTCAAATGCGTCTCCGCATCCGCCGTGGTCTGCGAATTTTATTTCAAACGCCGGTATATGGCTTGCCGCCTCTCTATCAACCACAAGTGCCCCTTTGGCTCCAAGCTTTATCACCGCACATCCGACCCCTCTGGCGATAAGGTCCGAGCCGATGGTTTTTGCGGTATGAATATTATGACTTGCAGAGATACTTAGCCCAGCCGCCTCGGCAAAATTAGGCACGAGTATATCCGCCGTGTAATAATCCAGCGGCATCTGTCCGCTTTTGCTTTCAAGCTGTTCGCCGCTCAGAGCCGGGTCGAGAATAACTTTGGTTTTGCTCAATTTAGCCGCTCTTATTGCCGCACAAACGAAATCGCTCGCCAAATCCGCGTTTATAAGGCACGCATCCGCCGAAGCCATGACCCGTTCAAATTCTTCCGTTTTAATATCACCGGCGCAAAGCGCTTTGTTAGCGCCTTGCGAAATGACAGTCCTGTTTGCTCCCGAACTGTTGACAAAAGATACGCTGACGCCGGTATTTTTCGCCTCCGCCTCGAATACGAAATCGCAGCTTATGCCATAGTTTTCAAGGTTGTTTCTTGCCAATTCCGCAAAATTGTCTTTGCCTACCTTACCGACAAGGAATACCTCGCATCCGCAAAGCGCCGCTTGAATAGCCTGATTCAACCCAGCTCCGGCCGGCGTACATGAAAAACCGCTGCCGACGGCAATTTGGCCGGCTATCGGGAAATCAACACACCGTATCGCCATATCGACATATATACCGCCGATTACAACTACTCTGGGCTTAGTCCCCGGCAATTGTACACCTCGAAATAAAATCCATTTTTAAGTTCTGCTTCCCGCAAATATGCAGAATACTGTCCCACAAAAAAATTGCAATCTTTTATCTGCTAAAGCAATTGACTTCAACTTATCCTTTGGATACACTACCTGCGGATCAAATGCTAATCTGTCTGATTATGCCTCTTCGCTAAATAATTATCTGGATTATAGTTATGGATAAAAAAGAAAACTGCGGCTTGTTCGGAGTCTTTGGCGATGCCGATGCAGCCGAAAAAACTTTCTTCGCTCTTCACAGTCTTCAGCATCGCGGCCAGGAATCTGCAGGAATCGCGACCAGCAACGGCGGGGCTATAAACTGTCATGTTGGTATGGGACAGGTCAGCCGAGTTTTTCGAGGCAGCAAAACCACCCTTGAGCGGCTCAAAAATCCAATAGCCATCGGCCATGTCAGATATTCGACCACAGGCTCAAGAAATCTCGCCAATGCTCAGCCGATTTTGAGTGAATACTCAAGGGGACAGGTGGCCGTTGCTCATAACGGAAATTTAATCAACGCCTCGCTCCTCAGAGACGAATACGAAGCCTACGGCCATATATTCAAATCGACAAACGATACTGAAATAATAGTTCATCTTCTCGCAAAGCCTTCCCATGTATCCAAGCCCGACCCGCTCGGCCATGTTCTCAACCATTTGCAGGGAGCTTATTCTCTGCTCTTTTTATTTCCCGACAGAATAGAAGCCGCCAGAGACCCGTTCGGCGTAAGGCCGCTGTGCCTTGGTCAAACAAAAAACGGAGCGTACTGCGTCGCAAGCGAATCGT
>JAQTQF010000126.1 GCA_028712345.1 Phycisphaerae bacterium
TCCAGCAGAGAGCCGAGCGATATTTGCCGCAGATGAAATGGTATTGCAAAGCGGCGGGGGAAATTCTCAAAGAACAGGTTGCAGGAGGATATTTATATTTTCTATCATTTGGCAGTGGAATAAAGGTTTGCTAAGCAGGCCTGTCTTCGTCCGGTTCAATATGAACGGTGATATTTACCGGCTGGGCGATTTGCTGATGAAGCTCGTTTTCAAGCATTTCGGAAATATTGTGCGCATCTGTTATTGATAATTGCGGATCCACCAGAATGTGTAAATCCATAAACAATTCCCTCCCGACGGTTCGCGTTCTCAATTTGTGCCACTGGCGAATCTGTGATTGAGAAGCGATAATTTTTGTAATCTGCTCATTCGTTTTAGTGTCCACCGCACGGGCGGTAAATTGTCCGAAAGCATCGGCGAAAATTTTTACCGCAACTATAATTATCATAATTCCCACGACAGTTGCCGCGGCCTGGTCGCCGTAGTCAAAACCGAACATTGACGCGACGGCTCCAACCGCGACCGCAACCGAGCTCAACGCGTCCGAGCGATGATGCCAGGCGTTTGCATACAGCATCGAACTGGAGTATTTCACGGCAACCCTTTTTGTTATCAAAAAGGCAAATTCTTTTGTGGCAATTGAGATCAGTGCCACTACAAAGACCGGAATACCTATATGCGAAACATTTCGCAGGGCGATGCTTTCGATGGACCTTTCAATCATATAAACCCCGGCCAGTGCCAGCAGGACGGAAATAAACAATGTTGCAAATGTTTCTGCCCAGCCGTGCCCGTAAGGGTGGTCTTTGTCCGTCTTCTTTGCTCCTATGCGGGCTCCTATGATTACGGCCATATCGGTAACCAGATCGCTAAGCGAATGCAGACCGTCGGCAATCAAAGCCATAGACGAGAACATTATTCCGACAATGAGTTTGAGTATGGTATTGGTGATATTTATAATAATCGTATAGAAAACAACTCTTTGAGTCTGCTGGAGGGCGAGATTATTTTTTTCTTTATGGGTCATCATTTTTTCGTTTTTGTTTTTGACGGCAATTCCATTATCTTTTCGATTTTTCCCTCAGCGTCGGCCAAATCCTTAAATTCCGCAATCAGCCTCATAATCGGCTCGGTATTGCTCATTCGCAGGTGTATCCAGCCGTCTTCAAAATCGAACCTGCATCCGTCATCGGTATTGACCTTTGCTTTTTTGAATGTTTTCTTTGCCTTTTCGATGATTTTGTCAGCTTGTTTTTTGTCCACGATTAACTTCCGTTTGGTCATTTGATAGGCGGGAATTTCCGCTACAAGCTGGCTGACGGTTTTTTTGGTTTCTGCGCAGAGCTGCAGAATAATGGCCATAGAAATGAGACTGTCGCGCACCGGCCCGACTCTTAAGTCGATGACTCCGCCGTTTCCTTCACCGCCGATTACACATTTGTTTTGTATCATCGCCTGAGCTACATTGGCTTCTCCTACCGGCGTTCGAATCACACTGCACCCGGCAGCGGCGGCAATATCGTCAATCATTCTCGAGCTGGAAAGATTCGCCGCGGCGATGCCCTTCTTGTGACTGAAAATATATTTTGCCGCAAGAGCAAGTGTGTATTCTTCGCCGATGTAATTGCCTTTTTCATCAACTATTGCCAGCCTGTCGGCGTCGGGGTCCTGGGCAAAGCCGATGTCGGCTCCGAGTTTTTTTACCGTCTGGCACAAATGTGTCAGGTTTTCGGCGGTCGGTTCCGGTTTATGCGCAAAGACGCCGTTTGCTTCATCGTTTATTACTTTAACGCGGCAGCCGAAAGATGTCAGAAGTTTTTTGCCCGGCCTTATTCCTGCTCCGTTTATGCCGTCGAGAACAACTCTGAATTTTCTGGATAATATTTCTTTCCTGTTTACGCAGGAGATAACTTTTTTAAGATGGATGGAGTCTCCGAAGTGATTTATAGTGATTTTACCGCAGTTTATCGAATCGGAGAACTCAAATTCAGGGTCGTTGAAAATGGATTTTATTTTTTCCGCCATAGGCGCAGGCGGGGCGATTCCTTTGCTTGTAAGCAGTTTGATGCCGTTATATTCAATCGGATTGTGGGAAGCGGTTACAACGATGCCGCCGTCGCAAACAAGCTCTCTAATCATTATGCCGACGGTAGGGGTGGTAACCAAACCAAGGTCTACGATGTCGACCCCGATGGAGCATAATCCTGCCATAATTGAGGATTTGAGCATATCTCCGCTGGGCCTGCTGTCGGTTCCGATGGCAATGGTAAGCTTCTTTTTGCCTTTTGAATTTTTAAGAAATGTCCCAAATGCGCAGGCATAGTTTATTGCCGTTGAGCTATTTAGGTTTTCTCCGATAATTCCCCTCATTCCGCTGATTGAAATGATTAATTCCTGTGCCATTTTCTACTTTCTAAATACTAACTATTGACTACTGACTATTATTTTATATCTGTCTTGTTTTTTCAAGTACTTCCTTCAGTCTCGAAACTATTGTTTTAACCTGTTCATCCTTAAGAGTAAGTATTTCCTGAAGTGCCTCGCCGATAAAAGGCAGATAAGTCTCGATATATCCTCTCTTGACCATCTCCTGTTTTATTCTGCGCTGTCTTCTGAGGTACATTCCGAGTTTTCTGCCGCATTCCTGAATAGCAAGTTTTATTTCCTTGATAATTTCCGGATAATGAGCGATAGCTTCCTTGCTTTCTGATGTAAACGGCACCCAAACCGAGGCGATATGAATCATAAGCACGACAGGTCCCATCGGCAGAGAGCCTTTTGATTGCGAAAGGTTATAATTCCGCCAGTTGGTATCAACGACAGCCTTATGTATTGAACAGGCTCCCTGCTGATAGAGCAGGGGGACTCGGTTGGCAAATCGTTTCAGCTCCATTTGAGGTGTTTTATCGTCATCACCATTGCCGTTCTGCGATTCAGTTTTAAAGCCATAAGCAATTGCCGCTTCGATAAGAAACGGATTGCCGCGGTAAACGGTTGGTTTTCTCGTACAAGACGCGTAAAACTCGGCATCGACGACTCTTCTCAGGCCGTGTTCGAGTTCGTCTTCTCCGATTGGCCCTATACAATTTACCGGCGGAGCCATAATCTTTGTTTCACTTATGGCGTTGTACAACTGCTCTGCCTCTTTCATTATTAAATTTGCCGGCCGCGCGTTCCTGGATAGTTTTGCTTTCTTGCATATTTCATTAGCCAAATGGGAGCTGAGGCGTGAAAAGTCGTGATGCAGAAACGCCGAAAGATTTTTACTGGAGCTTTCTCTTGCCATTTTATAAAGCAGGCCGAGTTCGACGCCATACGGATGGGGCTTAATCTCGACCGGTACAAAAGGCATCTTTTTTATCTGCCTTTCGTATTTATAGGTTGTTCCGTCAGGCGCGTTATATGTAATTTCGGTATGCGGATTGGCCATAGCCGTCTGGGCAATATATTCGTCAATGGACTGTTTGCCTTTCTGATATTTACCCTCAAGCGTTATGGTAACCTGAGTGCCACTGGGCAGTTCAAAATCGCAGTCTTCATCAAACATAACCTGCGGCTTGTTTTTTGCGGTATCAATCTGAACATGGTAATGCGAAGCTTTTTTAGATTTGTCAGTTCGCGAAATAATCTGAACAGGTTCGCCGGTGGTCAGAAGGCCGTACATTCCCGCCGCTGATATACCGATTCCCTGCTGACCTCTGCTCATTTTAAGGCTGTGGAACTTGCTTCCATAGAGCAGTCTTGCAAAAATATTCGGAATCTGTTTGTCCACGATTCCCGGCCCGTTGTCTCTGACGATGAAAGTAAACTTTTTTTCAGTAATCTGTTTTATGGTTACGACGATATCCGGCAGAATATGGGCTTCTTCGCAGGCATCGAGCGAATTGTCAACGGCTTCCTTAATCGCGGTAAGAAGAGCTTTTCTCGGATTATCGAAGCCGAGCAGGTGTCTGTTCTTTGCGAAAAATTCGCTTACGCTGATATCCCGCTGCTTGGCTGCCATAGACTCGGCAGTGCCTGCAACGGAGGCCTTTGCCTTTTTGCCGGTTTTCTTATCTGCTGCTTTAGAGCTGTTTTTGACCGAGATAGCTTTTATATCTTTGTTTGATTTTGATTTTTTTGTTTTCGTTTCTATCTCCGGTTCAGCAGAAAAATCAAAATCCATCTGGTTTGTTTGAACAGTTTTTTCCACCGCCATTATATAACTTTAACATCCTTTCGTTGGGGGTGTATCTCGCGCTTATCTTGTTATGCCCGACAATCCTTAAAAGCCATTAAGAAAGACTGCAATGATGGACTTCATTAACGAAACCAAGCTGTGAAATTTCCTTTATCGTCGCATCGTCCGGCTTTGCGTCAAGACTGACCGCAAGAACAGCCTTTTTCTCGGCGGCCTTCTGACCTACGCCCATGGTCTGGATATTGATTCCGTGTTTGCCAAGCACTGTGCCGACTGCACCGATAACTCCGGGTTTGTCGTCATTGAAAATTATCATAGCCGTATCTGACGGCGTCATTTCGACATCAAAGCCGTTGATTTCGATAATTCGCATAATCTTGTCGCTGAATACCGTTCCGGTCATAGTGCTTATGCCTTTTGCGGTGGTAACTTTGACGCCAAAACCTGAGGCGACATTTTTCGCGTCTGTATTTTTTATTATATCGATGCTGATACCTCTTTCCTTTGCCATCATTGGAGCGTTTACCATATTGATTGGATCCTCAAAAAACGGCTGAAGCAGACCAATCTGGAACGAACTGGTTATGATAGCGACATCGTGTTCGGCAATGGCGCCGCGATACTGCAGCTCTACCTTCTTAATTTGTCCGCCGCTTATAGTGCTAACAAGAGTTCCGATTCTTTTTGCCAGTGTTGCATAAGTATTGACAACTGGCGGCACTGCTCCTCCGGTAGCAGGGGCGTTGAGGGCGTTTTTAATAGCCCCGCCGCTGAGGGCGTCAACCAGTATTTGTGCCGCTTCTACCGCTACTTCAATTTGAGCTTCTTCCGTGCTTGCCCCCAGATGCGGAGTAACAAGGCAATTGGCAATTTTTTCATATCTCTTGTTTTTGACCGGCGGCTCTTCCGTAAATACATCAAGCGCAGCTGCCGCGATGGTTTTTTTCTCAAGTGCGTCATATAGCGCATCTTCGTTAACGATTCCGCCTCGGGCACAGTTCACAATCCTTGTCGTCGGCTTCATCATCTTAAGCTGCGCCTCGCCTATCATATTCAGCGTCTTGTCATTTTTCGGTACATGTACAGAAATATAATCAGCTTCCTTGAAGATTCTTTCGAGATTGTCAGTGATTTCGATTCCAAGAGTTTCCGCTTCCGGAGGCGTTGCGACAGGGTCGTAACCAAGTATCTTCATATTGAATCCGGTTGACATTTTTGCCACAGCCATACCAATTCGTCCAAGTCCGATTATACCGAGCACCTTGCCGTTGAGCTGGTTGCCGGTATAAATTTTTCTGTCCCACGCTCCGCTTTTAAGGCTGTCACAGGCGGGCACGACATTTCTGCTCATTGCAAGCATAAGAGCCATTGTATGTTCTGCGGCGCTTAGCGTATTTCCGCCCGGCGTATTCATTACCAGTATGCCCTTTTTCGTTGCCGTCGGGACATCGATATTATCGACTCCAACACCGGCACGGGCAACGCCTCTCAGCTTGCCGGGCTTTTCAAGCACTTTTGCGGTAACCTGAGTTCCGCTTCT
>JAQTQF010000127.1 GCA_028712345.1 Phycisphaerae bacterium
GTCGTCTCTTTTCCCCTTGTTTCGATGCCATAAATACCGACGACAATCAAACAAATAACAAACCCTGTTATATGGGAATCCGTCTTTGTCAAAGGCCTCGAAAAGACAAGTCGACGGGCTAATCGATTCCGAAGGCAATTTCATATTCGAGCATTTTCGTTTTCGTTTTTGTCCCGCCGGGTGCGCTAAAATTGCCAATTTTCCCATCAGAACGAATAACCCTGTGGCAGGGAATGATCAAGGGGAACTGATTTTTCGCCAGAACACTGCCGGCAGCTCTTGAGGCTCTTGTAAAACCAGCGTTTTTGGCAAGCTGAGAGTATGTGATGGTTCGGCCGGGTCGGACTTTCATACAGGTTTTGAGGATTTTTTGGGCGAATTGGGAGCCTTTAAGGCAAAGGGGGACGGAAAATCGCTCGGCAAAATCTGTATAATCGTTATTATCACTATCATAATAGGCCTTTATTGCTTTTTGTAATTCAGGATAAAGCTCTTTGTGTTCTTTTGCGTCCCTAAACATACCAACCAGTAGGTACTTCTTGGTTGCCATATATGAATTGTGCGGCAAAACAGACCTCAGCAATCCTTTTTGATTGGCTAAAAGTCCGAAAAAACCCCACTTAGTTTTGAAAATAACATACTTCAGCCCTTCTTTCATAGTTTGGGATTATACCCTAAAAACGCCTTTAAGACAGGTGTTTTACGAGAAAAAAGGTTCCTGACATGCTCTGTATAAAACCACTACGGCTGTCATTCTGAGTTCGCCGCAGGCGGACGAAGAATCTCGTTTTTGTGCTAATAAGAGATTCTTCACTGCGCTTCGCTCCGTTCAGAATGACTGTTCCTGCATGTTTTCTACAGAGCATTCCTGACACCTTTGTTTCGCAGATTGGTTTGGGGCGTTTTATATTGCGTATTTATGCAATTCCTGATACAAGGTGGTGGTGTTTTTTTGGAACATTTACGCTTAACTGTGAATCTCCAAAATGGAAAGGGGTCAAAAAGATGAGTATCTCCAAATATTTCTTAACCATTCTCGTCGTATCTTGTTTTGTGCTTTTTGCGAATATGTGTTTCGCAAAGTCCGCTGAGAAGTTCCGGTTGACTCGCCATCAGGTTATCGAGCAAACAATGAAGCCTTACGATGGACCAAGCGTAAAAGGTGTCGATACGAGCACGCTGACCGGTAAAGTAATGTGCGGCTACCAAGGCTGGTTCGCCTGTCCGGATGACGGCTCGGAAATGGGGTGGGGGCGATGGGGGAAAAAGGGTGAATTCAAGCCGGGCAGATGCGAAATCGATTTGTGGCCAGATATGAGCGAATACGATGAAGACGAAAAGTATCCGACAGATTTCAGGCATAAAGACGGCAGTATGGCTTATGTCTATAGTCCTATGAATCGTAAGACAATATTGCGTCACTTCAAATGGATGCAGGACTATGGTATTGACGGCGTTTTTGTGCAACGGTTTGCCAGAAACACATTCGGCGACAAGCTGCCTTATCATTACAATACGGTTCTTAATAATTGCCGTGAGGCAGCCAATCTTTACGGCAGGACCTATGCGGTTATGTATGACCTTTCTAAAATCGATGCCGGCGAAATGGACAAGGTAATGGATGATTGGAAGCTGCTGATAGACAAGATGAAGATTACCGAAGACAAAGCCTATCTGCATCATAACGGAAAGCCGGTTGTAACGGTTTGGGGAATCGGGTTTAACGACAGGAGAAAATATACTCTGGATGAATGTGCCGAGTTGGTAAACTTTTTGAAAAATGACCCGAAATACGGCGGATGTACCGTGATGATTGGCGTGCCGACATGGTGGCGAACACTTTACGGCGATTGCGTCAACGACGAAAAGGTTTTGGAAATAGCCCGCGCCGCCGACATTATCAGTCCGTGGATAGTAGGACGATTCGGTGATATAAAGGATATTCCTGGTTTCGCTCGCAACATCTGGGCCAAGGACATCAAGTGGTGCGAAAAAAATAAAAAAGAGTATCTGCCTGTGGTATTTCCGGGATTCAGCTGGCATAACCTGAAACCCAAAAGCCCGATGAATCAGGTTCCTCGTCTTGGAGGCCGCTTCTTCTGGAAACAATTTATCGAGGCCAAAAAAGCGGGAGCCGATATGATTTATGTCGCGATGTACGATGAGGTCAACGAAGGGACGGCCATCTTTAAATGTACGAACGATCCTCCTGTGGGAGAGTCAAAATTCCTGACCGAAGAGGGACTTCCAAGCGACCATTATTTATGGCTTGCCGGTCAGGGCGGAAAAATGGTTCGTGGCGAAATTAAAATTACTGAAGAGCTTCCGAAAAGAAAATAATCAAAAGCCAGTAAAGGAAAAATGAAATGAATAAGCCGACTTACAAATTAGTTTTAGTAATAGTCGCAGTATTGCTGTTTACAAATACCGGTTATGCAAAAAACGACAACATCGATACCACCACGCTGACAGGCAAGGTAATGTGCGGCTATCATGGTTCGTTTACCTGTCCGGGCGACGGAGCCGAACAGGGCTGGAGCGGCTGGGGTAAGGACGGCAAATTTGACGCGGAAAACTGTGCGGTGGATTTGTGGCCCGATATGGGCGAATACGATAAAGATGAACGGTTTGCGACTCCATTTAAAAAAGGTTTTTACAGCAAGGCTGCCGTCTTTAGTTCTATGAACAAAAAAACCGTACTTCGTCATTTTCAGTGGATGCGCGATTACGGTATCGACGGGGTTTTTGTCCAGCGGCTTGTCTCTCGGATAGATACGGAAAAGGAACTTATCCTCTGCAATCATATGTGGTGGCTGGCTACCGCACCGAAAATCTCCCAGCCGTTAGATGCGGCTAAACTTAATTTCCGAAATACCGTTCTTGAAAATTGCCGACAGGGTGCAAACGAATATGGCAGAGCTTATGCGGTGTCGTATGACCTGTCGGGTCTAAAGGCCGGACAGATTGACAGCGTTATCAAAGACTGGAAAATGCTGATTGATAAAATGAAGCTGACTAAAGACCCGAATGACAAGGCGTATCTCCACCACAACGGCAAGCCGGTAGTGGCAGTTTGGGGAATCGGCTTTAAAGATAATCACGAATATGCTCTGGACGAATGTGCTAAACTGGTCGATTTTTTGAAGAATGACCCTGTCTATGGCGGATGTACCGTAGTGCTTGGCGTACCTACATGGTGGCGAACCCTTTACAATGATTGCATCGACGACAAGGAACTTCACAAAATCATTCTTATGGCTGACATTGTTAGTCCGTGGTCCGTCGGACGGTTCGACGCAACAGATGATATTCCGGGTTTCGCACGAAATGTCTGGGCCAAGGATATCAAGTGGTGCAAAAAGAACGATAAAGAATATATGCCTGTGGTTTGGCCCGGGTTCAGTTGGCATAATACATTTGCGGCAAGAAAGCTGAATGAGTTTAAAAGATTAAAGGGTCAGCTTCTGTGGAAGCAATTCGCAGAGGTAAAAAAGGCCGGGGCGACTATGGTTTTTCAGGCCTCGTTTGATAATTTGAACGATGGAACCGCGATACTCAAATGCACGAATACTCCGCCCGGTAAAAAGGATAGTTTCGTAACCTATGACGGTTTGCCGAGTGATTACTATTTATGGCTGACTGGCCAGGGCGGAAGAATGATGCGGGGTCAAGTCAAACCAACTGACCAGCTCCCTAAAAGAAAATAACTAAAAAATTTAATGCGCTGTCGAAGACCTCAAGTTAGTTGCGCATATCGTTTAAGTGTTACTAATGGCTTTCGAGCATTTTTCGGAGATATTTATTCTCTCTGCGGGTGGCCTCTAAATCGAAAAGAATATATTTCACTGTCAGACAGAGGTGGTCGAAAGAATCGTGAAGCGTTTCAGAATTTTTTTTGAGATTTTTGTTATATAATTTGGTGCGCCCGACAAGTGAAATAATCTTTTTTCTTCGGCAAACAGGCAGGTCGTTGATTTCCTTGAGTAGTTCGTTAACTCTGGCCTCGAATACGGAATTGTCCATTTCATAAACCCTTTTAAGTAAGACTTCTTTATTCCGCTCCCTACGATTAGAACCCATCCTGTAACAACCTATGTGCAAAGAATATGCCATACAGGTTTATCCAGGGCGGCTGCGGTTACGCCGGTAGTGAAATAACTGTCTGTGCCTTTGTCAGGAGCGATTGTCTCGATAGCCTGAAGATATTAAGTATTTTGCAAGTTTTACCGGACTGTTGCAAAAAATAGACACAAAACCACTATTTAAGAAGTCTCATTCGCATAACCCGCCTAAAAATATACGGATACACAAGCAGGCCATATGTTGATTTTAATCAACATAATCGCCGGCTTTATCAGGTTCTGCTTGCAGAAAAGCAGGATTAAAAGTATTATGGAGTTGGTTAGAGTAAGACTTTTTGCCGTAAAAGTTTATGGAGAGCTGAAAATGAAATCGAGACTGACTGAAAAACTGCGGCAGGTTCAATGGCACTTATTATTTGCGGTATTGGCTGTTGTCGGATTTTTTTTCTGGGTTCTCGCCGGAACGCTGCCTGTCTTTTTTATGATAGTCTATTTTGCCGCTTCGGTGAGTGTTTTCGCGATAATACTGCTCGCTGCAAAAGCGGTTAAAAGTCTGGCCCAGCAGCAGGAAAACATCGAGCGAATCAGCAACTCACTGGCGGCTAATAAACTATTGCTTGAACAAATTTCGCAGGATGTCAGATTGAGTGAAGCGGCAAAAACAATCGCTTATCGCGATATGGACCGGCGGCAGCTCAGAGCAAGCGTAATGGAAAAACTTCACCAGCAGGACTTCGATGCAACCGATGCAATGATTAAAGACATCGCACGAAGAGACGAATACAAACAGCTTGCGGCCGAGCTGGAAATTACGGCTGACAAGTATCGTAATGCTACCGATATAGAAAGGGTCAACCAGGTAGCCAATTATATCGACAAACTTTTGGACCAATATCAATGGACAAGTGCAAACATTCAGATTGAAAGGCTTATTAAAAAATATCCCGACTCCGAAAAAGCAAAGGTTATGGGCACGAAACTGGTCGAAAAAAAAGAGCAGAGAAAACGGGAGCTGCTCAGCGTATGGGATCAGGCCGTTAAAAAATCGGATATTAACCGCAGTCTCGTAATTCTCAAGGAGCTTGACCTTTATCTTACGCCCAGCGAAGGATTGGCGCTGCAGGAAGCAGCGAGCGAAATATTTAAGAATAAACTTCATAATATGGGTGTACAGTTTTCGCTGGCGGCAAGCGAGAAGCAATGGCCAAAGGCGCTTGAAACGGGTAATGAAATTATCAGAGAGTTTCCAAACAGCAGAATGGCTGATGAGATCAGAAGCAAACTGGAAATACTTCAGGAATTGGCAAAGAAATAGTTATCAGAAACTCAGTTATCAGTACATTCTATCAAAAAACTGATAACTAATTACTATGAAGCAGAAAATTATAACTATCGGTATAAGCCCGGCATGGGATAAGACGATTGAGATAGCAGGGGTTGATTGGGGAGAACACAAAATAATTTCGGCTAACCAAATTACGCCGGCCGGCAAGGCGCTTAACATCAACAGAGCGCTTTGGCAGATGGGAGAAAAGAGTATC
>JAQTQF010000128.1 GCA_028712345.1 Phycisphaerae bacterium
TTTTCTCCGGCTTTTGCCACTATGTGCATTACCAAAAGAGTTCCCTTTGCTATTTGGATTTTCTGCAGTTCTTCAAAGTCCTTGACCTCAGATGTATCTGTGACTTTGAACAATGAGGGTGAAACCTCAAAATAAACAAACTTCTTTAAATCTTCGGCAGTTCTGGCTTTTGCTAATTTTTCGGCATATTTGTTAAAACCGGCTTCCTGCAATTTTACGATAAGTTTCTCCAGATTCTCCATACTGTAAAACTTATCCTCAAGTATCTTAAAAGCTTTTTCATTGAGTTCTGCATTATAGGTGTAGCTGATTTTATAGTTTCTTGCCCCGAGGAACATTGCCAGCACTACCACCAAAGCAGGCAGCACAGAAGCAGCCAAAATGCACCATTTTCGCTTCCACAAAACCAGAAAATAATCCATCAGATTGATTTCGTCCTCGTATTGATTGGCGTCTATCTGTACACCCTTCAATCCATCATTTCCCAAATCTGTCATATTTTGGCCTCCTGCCAGAATTTCGAAGCAACTTATAAGTTCTCAACACCACTATACAAAAATTACATCATCTGCATTGTATTACAATACTGTTTTTTGGAGCGTCCATTTCAAAGCATAGAGACTACATTCTTTTTATCAGCAATCAAGCATTTTTTGACCCCCGATATAGAATTTCCGGGGATGGACATACACTTTGCGTACTGAAGAATACTTCTTGTCGACCGGACATTTGACGAATTTTATGGTTCTACGCTCGTCTTGGCAAGCAAAATCCAACCGGCCAAATCGCCTGGAAATCCCCCTTAGAACGCTTTATTTGGTTTAGGATATAGGTAAGGAGGGCATATTAGGATGGATAATGGCTTCTGCGTTATCTTACGGCAGAGAGAGCCATTATTTCCTTTGCTACGATTTCAGCCACAATCATTTGCTGCGGTGAAGGCGGGGCGGCAGGAATTGACTGTATCCTGGCCGGTCGAAAAGGAATTTTCTCTTTGTTGCTCGGCTGTGAATCGCTTTCCTTCTCTGGTGATCTTCTTTTTAGTCCGGCCACTTTTCTCTGCTGAGCTAAAATCTGCATACCCAAATCAAGGGAAGGAATTTCCTCAGAGAGGTCTTGCCGATTAGCCTGACTGATTTTCTCAACCATATTGCTGACAAATTCTTTTTTTACCGAATCGGGGGCTGCTTCTTTATCAGGGGTGTTTTTCATTATATCCTCAAAGCTTGGCATAGACTGATGGGTCTCGAAAGGGCTTTGCTGTTGATGAATTGCACGCAACACATCCTGTCTGCATTCTTCAATGTCCTGTTCAACCCTGCTATCATAGCTTTTGTCATTCTGCATAGATCCCTCTTTTCAAGGATGTATTCTATCAGGAAAATAGCATTTGGCAAGAAAAAAGAGGATACGACGACTTAAAAAGGGTTATTTTTTCGGGCCGAGTGAAAATTGCGTATATTGCGTCAGCGGAAAATCGGCCAATAGAGCGGTTAAATCATCAATTGAGACATCTTTTATCTTTTGAATTTCATCCTCAATCGGTCGATATTTCCCGAGATAGACCCAATTAAAACCAAGCTCAATCAGTCTTCCCATCGGCACTTCGTTTTTAAGCGTAATTGACGAGAGCACTTTGTTTTTGGCGGTCTGGAGTTCCTTTACCGAGATTTTTTCTTTCTGCAATGATTGAAAAACAGATTCGACAATCTGCATAACCTTCTCGCCGTTTTTGGCATCGGTATTTATATAGCTGTAAAATGCCCCGACGCCGTCCATTGCTTCGCACTGCATTACCGCGGTTTCGGCTATTGCCGTATCGATAAGCTCCCAGAAAAATCTCGAGCCTGAATCGTCGCCTATTATTTTTGCCAGCAGCATCGCGGCATAGCATTTTTCATCCTGATACGAAACGGTCGGACTGGCCAGACAGATGTGCAGACGGTTGAGATTGTTCTTTTTCTCGGAATCTTTTTTTGCTGTGCCTGCGAAGTATTCGGTTTTTCTTGAAGTTTGTTTGGGCGGCCACTTGCCGCAGCCGGCCTCAATCAGGTCGCAAATTTCTTCAAAGTCGAAATTTCCCGCCACTGTCGCGGTGATATTGTCAGGGGCGTATCTGCGGTCGAAATACTCCCGCATTTGTTCGCTTTTCAGAGCTTTTATGCTTTCGACTGTTCCGAGAACGCTTTTTGCGCAAGGGTGTACTCCAAAGTGCAATGCTCTGCATTTGTCCATAACATCAAATTGCGGCAGGTCCTTGTACATTGCGATTTCTTCAAGAATGACATTTTTTTCCATATTGAAATCATCGTCTCTCAGGCTTGGACGAAGGAGTTTGCACCAGAGTTTTGTAACTTCGGCAAACTGTTCGGGCAATGTTGCGGCATAATAAACGGTGTTTTCTTCGGAAGTAAAGGCATTATATACTGCACCAAGATTGTCAAAGTACAAGTTTACATCGAGAGCAGAAAGCCCGTCTGTGCCCTTAAAAAGCATATGTTCGAGAAAATGACTTACGCCGTTGATATTGTCGGTTTCGTCCCTTGCGCCGGTTTTTGTGAAAAATCCTATCGCTGCCGACTGTGCCTCTTTGTTGACTTCAGCGACGATGTTAAGGCCGTTGTTTAATTTTTTGTGTTCAAATTTCATTGTTCAGTTTTAATCCCTGCCGAGCCTATGGTTACCGAGCAGAATTTTTCAAAAGGATTTTTATTTAGGAAATCGAGAACGGTTTTTACCGTTACCTTTTCTATCTGCTGTTTTATTTCCTCAAGACTTCTGACTCTGCCGAGCATATAGTAATCCGCCCCGGCTGCCCCGGCCCGTGCGGAAGTCGATTCGCTTTGCATAATAAGGCTGCTTTTTAACCCGATTTTTGCCCTGTGCAGCTCATCTTCGCTGATTTGGTCGCCAACTTTTTTAAATTCGCCCATTATCACATCAAAAGTTTGCTGTGCTTTGTCCGGTGTGGTGCCGGCGTAGCATTTTATTCCCGCCATTTCCTTAAGGCTGTTATAACTTGCGCCAATAGCGTAGCAGAGACCTCTCTTTTCCCGAACTTCGGTAAAAAGTCTGCCGCTCATTCCGCCGGAGAGAACCGCCACCGCGGCTCTTGCGTTGTAATAATCAGGGTCTTGTGCCGTAACGGTAGGAAACATAATACCGATGTGCACCTGCGCCCCATCGTGCGGGTGGTGATGATAGGCAAGAATCTGTTTTTTTGCATTTATGTCAATCGCCTTTTTTGGTTGTGCAGAAGCGAAAAGTTTTTCAAGCAGTGAACAGAGCTCGGCGAAATCATACTTTCCGGCAACGGCGAAAATAGTATCGGCAATATTGAAATCCTCGGAAATGAGCCGTCTGCATTTTTCGGCGCCAAGATTCTGCAAATCTTCGAGTTTTCCAACGGTACTTCTGCCCAGCGGGTCGGGATAAAAATGCTCAGCCAGCAGCAGCGAGGTTTTTTGTCTTGGGTCGTCTTCAAGCCCGGCCAGGCCGTGAAGAGCAAGTTGTTTGGAATACTCAAACTGCGACTCATCGAGGGTCGGTTTGAGAATAACATCGGCGTAAAGTTCGATTGCGCTTAAAAGATTATTTGCCTCGGTCGCGGCTGAAAGTTCAATGTGTTTCGATTTAATCGAGGCGTTTCGATGCAGCCCCAGGCCGTCGAGCAGGTCGGTAAGTTCTCTGCTTGTCCTGCCGCCGGCACCTCGAAATATCCAGTCTTCGATAACCGCAGGCGCTCCGCAACAGTCCTCAGGCATAACAGCGGCTCCTGCCGGCAGTAAAAAGCCGAATGCAGCCGATTGTACCTGCGCCATCGGAATACCGAGAACGACCATTCCGTTTGAAAGTTTATGTATATCGATTTTTTCCGTCATAAAATAATCCGGTCGTCAGACCGTTCCAAGCATACGCTTTGTCATTCTGAGGCGTTAGCCGAAGAATCTCGTTTGAATACCGGATTGCTTCGCTTTGCTCGCAATGACATCATTTCAGTGTCTTTCAATAAAACAATTTAATATTTAATTTTCTTAAACACTTTGCCGTTCGATTTTTGCCCCGACGGCGTTTAGTTTTTCTTCAATTTTTTCATAACCCCTGTCTATATGATAGACGCGGTTTACGATTGTCTCGCCATAAGCGGCAAGAGCGGCAACGACAAGAGCCGCTGAAGCCCGCAGGTCCGATGCCATTACCGGAGCGGCGATTAGTTTTTCAACGCCGCTGACTATCACATGGGGACCTTCTTTTCTAAGATTGGCCGCCATTCTGCTCATCTCGGCGACATGCATAAATCTGTCTGGGAAGATTTTTTCGGTTATTACGCTGTTTCCCTTTGCCAGACAAAGCACAGCCATAAACTGCGCCTGCAAGTCTGTCGGAAAACCCGGATAAGGCAGTGTAGTGATGTCTGTCGGCTTGATATTGCCTTCAGACCAGACAACGCAGTCGTCTTCGTTTTCTTCAACGCCGACATTCATACTTCTTAGTTTATCGATAGCCGCCATAAGATGGTCGCCTCGGCAGTTTTTGATTTTGAGTTTTCCTTTCGTAATGGCCGCGGCAGCCATAAAAGTTCCCGCTTCGATTCTGTCCGGGATAACGGTATGCTCAATCGGTTTTAATTCTTTTACGCCGTGGATTGTCAACTGCGGCGAGCCGATGCCGGTAATTTTGGCGCCCATTTTGACAAGGCAGTTTGCAAGGTCGGTTATCTCCGGTTCACAGGCTGCGTATTCTATGATGGTTTTTCCCCTGGCTAATGTCGCGGCACAGAGAACATTTGCCGTGGCAAGTACGCTCGAACCGAAAGCTCCGCCGAGAAATATATTAGCTCCCTTAAGTCCGCCGTTTACCGTTGCGGAAATATATCCGTTTTTGAGTTCTATCTTTGCACCCAGTTCCTGCAGGCCCCGCAGATGAATATCGACGGGTCTGTATCCGATAGCGCATCCGCCGGGCATCGAGACTTCTACTTTTCTGCATCGTGCTAAAAGCGGGCCGAGTATGCAGATGCTCGCTCTCATTTTGCGGACGATTTCATAATCGCCGAATGGTTTATCGATATTTGTCGTATCAAGGATAATTGTATTGCCGGCTGTGTTGGTCTTGCAGCCCATATCTTCCATCAGTTTGCACATAACCGCGATATCGCTGAGTTGGGGAACTCCGTGCAGAGTATTTTTCCCCGCCGCCATAATAGTCGCCGCCATAATAGGCAGAGCGGAGTTTTTCGAGCCGCTGACGGTAATTTCGCCCTCAAGCCTGACAGGGCCGGTAATTTTGAATATGTCCATTGGCATAAGTAATATCAATCCTGCATAAATCCGCCTATGGCGGACTGCCCGCGGGTAACAGGCACTGCCGTAATTAATTACAAACTTCCCGAGACGCAAGTAATAATACCAATTGGTATAAATTCCTTGCAAACAGACAGCTAATCTAATACAAAAAAGCAGTTTATGCAATAGCAATGGAGTTTTTTTGTTTTTAATGACATTTTTATTTTTGGTTGCATCGGCAAATTATGAATGGCTGCACAATTGTGCATCAATTTCTTTGAGTATCGCAGCTCTTGCCGGGCTGGCATTGTTA
>JAQTQF010000129.1 GCA_028712345.1 Phycisphaerae bacterium
TCTATCTGCTTCCTCAATTCTTCAATAGTCATTTCGCCCTCAGCCAGTTTGGCAGAGAGGTTTTCCTTTTCCGAAGCGCTGCTGTCAAGCGTAGCTTTGCAGTTATCATAGAGACCTTTAAGGTTCTGATGCTCAACATTCAAAGCGGTGTACTTTTTCTTGTAACTGGTGCAACCGCTGAGAAGTCCATAAGAAATCATCACAATTGTCAAAAGCGTAATTTTCCTGTTCAGAGAACTCATAGCATAACTCCTTTATAAATAATCTTATTCCTTTTTTATCTCAGTGGTACAGCACCTGCTGCAGCCAGTTTATCACAACATCATGTAGAATCATAACCACAAAAAGACCAATTGACAAGAAGGGACCGTAAGGAATTTGCCTGGTTTTCTTAAAAAACATTGAAAACCCGGCCCAAAGCAGTCCGAAAAACGGTGCGACAAAAAACGCTATCGTTACCGGCCAGACCCCAAGCACTGCCCCTGCCGCCCCCATCAGATGTACATCGCCAAGCCCCATAGCCTCTTTGCCAAAGGCAAAAGTTCCGAGTATTCGAGTCGCCCAGACAACGCCGCAGCCGATAAAATAGCCCCAAAAACTCCCGGCAAGTCCCGCAATAACAGGATGTTGTGTAAAATCGACCCACCAGTCGGCAAATGAAATATTGTTCTGGTAGAATTTAAATGCTAAAAACGAACAGAGAAATACTGGAAAAAGAAAAATTACCTCTTTTAACATTTCAAGACGATGTTTGTAGTTTTCCGTATCAGGCTGATTGACATCTTCGGAGTTTTGCCCGCCATAACTTGGTTTTATTAAGCCAGTAAACAGCAACGACAAAGAAATTATCAGTCCGACAAGAGCCCCTGCCGTCAGAATCGCTACCTTTGCCGAGGCAACCGGAAAAATGTCGTAACTTCTGATTATTGTCGAATCATAGACAAAGGGCCCGACTGCGGCACCGAGCAACCCAACGGCTGTAATAATCCAGCAGATAGAAAGCGGTATAACCCACAATTCGAGGTCTATCGCCGAGGCCGCCAGCAAAGCGGCAAGCATAAAAATATGCACAAAGTACAGCAGATATCCGCTTTCGAAAAATCCGCCTATGCCTCTTCTAAACGCCGTCTGAAAATAAATCACATAAACAGCGACAAAAAGCAAAGCCGTTAGAATCTCGATAATTATATATCGCGGCGAAATCTTCGCTTTGCATTTGCGGCATTTACCCAACAGCAGCAGCCACGACAGAATCGGTATATTATCATAAAAAGGTATCAGTGTTTTACAGGCAGAACAGCTCGAGCCTGGACTAACAATCGACAGGTCCTTCGGCAAGCGGTATATCACGACATTGAGAAAACTGCCGACGCAGGCGCCTAACGCAAGGAGAAACGCAATCAGTAACCAATGCGGTATCATATCACAACAAGTCAATTTTCAATCCTTTTACTTTTTGCCTTTTGTGCTTTTCTTATTTACCATTCCTGCAACTTTCATCTGCAAACCAAACAGGCGAATAAATCCGGTCGCATCGGTCGGATTATATTCTTCGCCCATAGTAAAGCTCGCAAGAGCATTGCTATAAAGGCTCTTTGGGCTTGTCATACCGGCTATCGTGCAGCGTCCCTTGAACAGCTTCATTTTTACGGTGCCGGTAACATTTCGCTGAGTTACATCAATGAACGCATCAAGTCCGTGACGCAGTTGGCAGAACCACTGGCCATAATAAACCAGCTCGGCATATTTTAACGCGACCTGCTGTTTATAATGCAGAGTATCCCTGTCAAGCGTAAGGCATTCGAGAGCCTTATGGGCTTCAACGAGAATCGTGCCGCCCGGCGTTTCATACACACCTCTTGACTTAATGCCTACAAGGCGGTTTTCAACGACATCAACCTGTCCTACGGCGTGTTTGCCGCCAATTTTATTGAGCTGTTCGATTATTTTCACGGCGTCGATTTTTTTGCCGTTGAGCTTTACAGGAATTCCCTTTTCAAAACCGATTTCGACATACTCCGGCTTGTTAGGAGCTTTCGATACCGGATTTGAAAGGACAAACATTCGTTCCATCGGCTCATTTGCGGGGTCTTCAAGCTCTGCGCCTTCGTGGCTTATGTGCCAAAGGTTGCGGTCGCGGGAATAAATCTTCTTTACACTCTGTTCGATTGGAATTTTATGCTTTTTGGCGTATTCGACTGCCGCTTCCCTGCTGGTTAACTCAAATTTCGGGTCTTTCCACGGAGCGACAATTTTCAAATTGGGATTTAACGCCATATAGGTAAGCTCGAATCGCACCTGGTCGTTTCCTTTACCGGTTGCGCCGTGAGCGACGCCGATGGCGCCTTCCTGCTCGGCAATCATAACCTGATGTTTTGCAATCAGCGGACGGGCAATGCTCGTGCCCAACAGATAGCCGTTCTCGTATATCGCTCCGCTCTTGAGCATAGGCCAGAGGTATTCTGTCGCAAATTCATGACGCAGGTCCTTTACGATGCACTTTACCGCACCGGAAGCGAGAGCCTTTTTCTTTATGCCTTCAAGTTCATCGCCCTGACCGAGTTCAGCGGCAAAAGCGATAACATCATACCCGTAAGTTTCTTTGAGCCACGGCAGAATTACACTCGTATCCAGCCCGCCGCTGTAGGCGAGAACTACCGTCTTGTTCGTCGATTTAGCCATTTATAAATTCCTTAAAATTTAGCCACAGAGTTCACAGATATTTTATTATTTGTTACTCTTGTCGGCAACTGTTTTTGACCAGCGATAGAACGATTATACAAATTAGACATAATTTAGCAAGATACGAAAATACAACCTCTAAAAATGTCAGTGCCAGGAGTAAAGCGATGAAGCAATGACATAAAGATACCCTCAAAGCATCTTTTTGACCTTATCGGTCAATTCTTTGACATGCTCTATGGAAACAGCCAGTTCCGCTTTTTCTTTTTGGTTAAGATTTAATTCAATAACCTTTTCAACGCCCTCTGCGCCGATAACGACCGGTACGCCAACGAAATATCCGCCGACGCCATATTCCTTATCGCAATAGGCGCAGCAAGGCAAAACTGTTTTCTTATCGAGCAGTATGGCCTCGGCCATTTTAACCGCTCCCGCAGCCGGAGCGTAATATGCGCTTGTGCCCATCAGATTAACGACCTCTATTCCGCCCATTCGAGCCCTCTGTACCATTTCTTCAATCGATTTTTCGTCAATCAATTCGGTAATCGCTATTCCTGAAACGGTGGTAAACCTCGCCAGCGGAACCATATCATCGCCGTGTCCGCCCATAAGAACACATTGAATATCATTTACGCTTACACCGAGTTTTTCGGAAATAAAATACGCAAACCTTGCCGTATCGAGTGCGCCTGCCATTCCCATTACTTTATTTTTCTTAAACTTGCTGACAATCGCAGCGGCATTGACCATCGCATCCAGCGGATTGCAGACGACTATAATAAAACTGTCCGGCGAATATTTTACAACCTGTTCGGCAACACTTTTGACTATTTCGGTATTTTTAGCAAGCAAATCGTCTCTGCTCATCCCCGGCTTTCTCGGCATTCCGCTGGTGATAATAACAATATCGCTCCCTGCCGTCTGTGCCCAGTCGGTAGTACCGGTAATTTTGCAGTCATATCCGCAAAGCGGCCCCGCCTGAGCCATATCGAGAGCCTTGCCCTCGGGCAAACCTTTTACGATATCTACAAGAACAATATCGCCGAGCTGCCCTTGAGCCGCGATAAAAGCCGTCGTTGCTCCTACATTTCCCGCCCCAGCTACCGTGATTTTTTTTCTTGCCACATTTATCTCCGTAAAATCTTATTTATGGTTCTGTTTTGAATTTATCTTTTCGCATCTATCAATAAATTTATCATCTATAAGCGTTGGGCTATTATTAACATCGGCTGTCGCAAAAACAAGAATAAAAGGCTCGCTCTTTAGCCCCGACAGATTTTCAAATCCCATTTGAAGATTGTTAGATTTTTTTTCAGCATCGCCGCAGTTCAGGGCGATTGCATATATCCTGCCTGCTCTGAGCCTGACCGGCAAAGTCCACTGCGTTCCGGAAGAATCAAACTTCGGCCCGCCGGTTATCGCGGGAAATGTCGCAGGGGCAAAGGAAGAATAAAACCAGCCGGCAGGTTTCATCGGCTCGCTGAATGTAACCGTAACCGAGCCGATATTCGGGTCAACATCCTCGATGTAAAGTCTCGGAATGGTGTCAACGACTTGTGTTTTCGGTTTTTCTTCCTTGCGATAAACCTGGCCCGAACGAATATCCTGAAGCATTTTAACTGCTTTCAAGGCAGACGGCTCAAGAGGATATTTATTTATCACGGCCTCAAGCTGCGATATCGCCTGTTCTTTAAGATTCATTTGAAGCAGGCAAATGCCGATTTGATAATCCGCTCCCGCCCTGAACCTTGCATCGGCATTAGGGTCATTTACTACAGTCTTATAGATTTTAATCGCCCCTTCTAAATCGCCGTGAGTTTGAGCGGCAAGTCCCTGCCTAAGACGAGCGTTAAACACACTTTCCGAAGCAGCGGATTTTTTCCTGCCACCGGCGGGAACAATATCCTGCAGTGATTTTTGCGTCAGTTCAATTTTCTCTAATATTTTTTCGTAGTCTTTTTTGGCGACGCTAACCTGAGACTTATAATCAAATAGACTATTACCAT
Source organism: Phycisphaerae bacterium (assembly GCA_028712345.1). Lineage (GTDB taxonomy): Bacteria > Planctomycetota > Phycisphaerae > Sedimentisphaerales > UBA12454 > GWC2-45-44. The sequence goes on from JAQTQF010000129.1 coordinate 4,689, forward strand.
CAGGGACAATAGTCGCCATCACGGTTTGATTTTCCAGATATTCAATCCAATCAGCCTCAGTCATACAGAACATTACGGTTTTATTGTCGAGCTTCTGGAAATTTTCGCTTTGTTCTATTTGGCCGGGCAAAGTTGCGATAAGATTCAACCGAAACATTTCAAAAAGTCTATGCGGCAGTTCCCTCAGCAGTTTGTCTTGTTTATAATTTTGATTTAATTTCAATTCAAATATTTGATTTTTGTTCTCCAAGACGACAAATCTTAGCTCCAGAATACTTTTGATCGACCCTGCAAAAAAATCTACTTTGTTAATATCGCCGAAATAAGCTGTGCCTCTAAAGTAGCATCTGCCGTCATTTAAAAATTTCCATTGGACTTTACTCCACGCATCAACCCCCCCTGAAGTGAGTATTGTTTTTATCTGCTCAATAAAAAAGGGCCGGACAGCATCGCAATCCAAATTCATTTCCTCACAATAGGCCGGATAATCAAAAAGCCCCTCAAAAGTAACTTCACCGCTGCCGTCTTTGTTTAAACTCAGAACCGCATTACCGTCTATGCAGCCGGAGAAAAAAACAAAGGGCAAGGCAAGAAATAGCAGAAAACTCGTTCTTTTCATAAAAAAATCGCACAAAAATCTTTATACTGGAATTATTTTTTTTCTATTTTTATCTGTTCCCGAAGAGTCTAACTTAACGCCGTGATTTTCTCAACTTTTTTGCTGTACTGAAAAACAAAGTCTTTAACTCCTTAATTAATAAAGTATTAACAAAACCATTTTATTGAGCAGTTTCAATAAATACAGGTCATATTGAATCCATATACTCTTGCATCCATAAAAACAAGGTTATCAATATATTTTTCCCAGAATTA
>JAQTQF010000130.1 GCA_028712345.1 Phycisphaerae bacterium
CTGACTCCAGATAAGACTTGCGATTATCAGCCAGAAAAAATCGTGCACAAAACAATAACTGCCCAGTCCTGCCGCGACAAAGACAAGCATTACGGCACCGATAAGCGGCTCGGCAAAACCGGCCAGAAGAGCAAGAAAACCGAGAGCAAAAATCCCGCAGCTTTCGCGGAACATCTCCAGCAGACCCTGTTGAAAACCTGTCATATTCATTTCCTGCACGACAAAATTGGAGGTAATCGCAATTTGCAGCGTGAGCGTAAAACCTACTGCCGCCACCGCGATGCAGAGGAATTTGAGTCCCTTTTCTCTGTTATGTATATCGATTGCAGTTTCCATATCTGTTCGTTTCAGTAAATAATCGCCGAACTGTATAATAAAAATCCGCCCCGCACAATCATTCTTTCATTTGTTTATGGTGCAAAATAAGCGGTGATGCCAATTGTTTGGAGACGAGATTCTTCGTCCGCCTTCGGCGAACTCAGAATGACAAGGTGCTAAGGGGCTCAGAATGGCAATGGGCTAAGGGACAGAATGACGAAGTGGCTTACGGCTCAGAATGACAAGGTGTTAAGAACTCGGAATGATGAAGTGGCTTACGGCTCAGAATGGCAAGGTGTTAAGAACTCGGAATGATGAAGCAAGGAGTCCCGCTTCTTTGTCATGCTGAACGAAGTGAAGCATCTCTTTAATGAATAAGATGAGATTCTTCGTCCGCCTTCGGCGAACTCAGAATGACAATGTGCTAAGAACTTGGAATGACGAAGTGGCTTACGCGACTCAGCTTTTATTATTCCGTCGATTATTCATCTGCCAGAGCGGCCAGGAGTTTTGACGCTGTTGCCGGGTCGATTTGTTCTGCCGACTCCTGCGCATCTTCATTTTCATCGGCGTTTGCTTCTGCGGCTATTTTGTTACGGAGCTCGAGAATATCAAGGCAGGCTCGGCGGGCGGTCTCTTCCTTGTCGCTGCCGCAGAGATGAACTAATTTTGCCGCGGCGACTGGAAGATATTTGGCAAGTATAATCCTGCTGCGTCTTTTTGCCGATTCGAGCCGAGCGGTTATCTCATTCTTAAAATCATTGTCGCCCTGCCACTTCTGCCAGTCTTTGCGTCTGATGTTGTGCTTTGTTAGTACAGCGGCCTCATCGCCGCCGGATTCAAATAAATCGTCGATAGCCTGTGATTGTTTTTTTGTTAATGACATAGTTTGACTCCTGTAAAAAATGAAGATTGAAGAATTGGAAATGTAAAATTACAGAGCCCTGATTTTGGTTGAGGTTCTGTTTTTTGCAAATACTGAATAGTAGTTACTTATTTTTTGCGCCGCAGCATAAGCCCTGCCAGGCCAAGGAAGCAAATCGTTGCCGGCTCAGGGATATAAATCATACCTTCTGCAACAGGGTCAAAACCGTCGGGAAAAAAAGTCTCAGCATCATAAAGAGCAGAAGTATAAATGGCATTTTGCCAATTCACCGTATCTCTTAAATCAGCCCCTGACAGGTCGCTAAAACTGAAGTAGGCATAATACAGGTCAGCACCGCTCAGATTGGCCTGATTTAAATCAGCTTCATACAAACTAACAAACCCAAGATAGGTATTACTTAAATTCGCGCCGCTCAGATCGGCATAATTTATGCGGTTATTATAAAAATCGGAGCCGCTCAGGTTCGCACCAGTCAGCTCGGCGTGTTCCAAATTGGTTCTATATAAATCGGCAAATTGCAGATTGGCATTACACAAATAAGCGTAACTCATACCGGCATAGCTTAGGTCGGCATAACGGAGATCCGCTTCATACAGGCTGGTATGGCTCAGGTCGCCATTACTCAGATTTGTCTCATACAAGTCGGCATAGTTCAAATCCAAGCCGCTCAAATCCGCGTAAGGCTCAGCGTCCCTCGTGGTCAGCAGCCATGAAGTAATATCCCATCGGTATATATCAGCATTGGTCCACAACCCGAAAAACAGCGAAACCACAAGTGCAGAAACTACCAGCTTGACAGACAAGCCTGACTTGATTTTCATAGGCCCTTCTATAAAAACACCCCCAAGAAAACAGACGCTATTATACCCTTTTTTTGGCATTTTGTCAAGTCAAAAACACAGGGCTGTTTCTCCGTAAAATCACCGAAGGATATCTCGTTTCCCCGCTAAAAATAAAGAAAAAAACCGCTTTTTAAAATACCGGCATTTGTGGTAGAATAATCCTCAGTTCTGAAATCAAGGTCTGGAGAAAATATACTTATGAAAACGCAGTGTCCGAATTGTAAGTCGAGATTCAATGTCGGCCAGGCGGCCGTTGGCAAACAAGCCAAGTGTCCTAAATGCTCCAGCCCTTTTACTATCGAACCGTTTACAGAGCCTCCTGCGGCGAATCCTCAAGCCGCGGCGCCTGCGACAGAAGTGCCGGCAGTAAAAATTCCCCAGCCGGTAAAAGAAGCCGTAACAACAGAGGCGCCTTCATCGCCGCCAGCGATAAAAGAGCAAAAGCCACAGCCGTCTGGGACAAAGTCGGAATCAAAACCAGTGCTGCCGAAAAATGTGTTTGTTTACCTCTGGGCAATCGTGCGGATTATTGCCGGAGTGCTTGGCGGGCTGGGTTTAATGATGGCAATACGGAAAGGTGCATATTCGGCGGTGATAACAACCTTTATCGCTGCGGATGTTTTTCTCATACTCGGCGTTGTAATCGAATTGGTATTATATTACAAAATGTGGGCCGTTATTCAGGATGACGATATCCCTCCGGCCAAAGCAGTGTTGTTTTTGTTCATTCCGTTTTTCAATATCTACTGGATGCTTAGTATGCTTATCGGATTTGCCGAAGAGTACAACTCGCTCATTGAGCAGCGTTCGACAAAGATTAAAGCCCTGCCGGTGATGCTGTTCGTCGCCTATGCGTTCTCGTCGGTATTAGCCGCGATTGTCATAACGGTTCCTATGCTTTGCGTATTCGTCATTGCCAGACGCCTGCACGGCGCTTTTACCAATTATGCCCAGCTCGCCTGGACGGCTCTGTTCTTTGCTTCCGCAATAGCAGCGGTGCATTTCATCGCATACATATTAGTTTCGATAAATACCTGCAACGCGGCGAACGATTTGACAGGCGAATTGAAAAACAGCAGGTAAGCGGGCGAGTAAATGGGTAGAGGAGTGAAAAACTGTCACTTTGAGCATCCGCTATCACCCTGAGCGTACTCTGTTGTCCTGAGTCCGCTTTAGGCGGACGAAGGGTCTGGTACTGTTCTGAATTTCTTCATTTCTTCCCAATTTTTCACCACGACGATTTGCCATTTGCCGCCATAGACTTTAATCGTCTTCTGCATAAAATTCTCAACGGATTTATACTCCGCTTCGCTCGTCAATCCGCTCGGCACATCGACCAGCATAATCCTGCCTTTGCGATAGCAGCCGCAATCGCCGGGTCGTCCGCCTATGGCGGACAGATAATATCGAGGCCAGTCGCGCTGAATTTTAACCCGCCTGCGGCGGGCAGCGACAGCGGCCGGTTTCGGCGAAAGTCTGGCAATGTGTTCGAGAATCTTTTTCAATACCGGCCGTTTCCAGTTGCTCTCGGATGCGTGCTGCCGAACGGCTCTTAGCGCGGTTACATTGTCCGCCGGGGCAAGAAAAAACTTAAAGTCCGCAAGCTCCACTCCGCTCGGTTTAAAGTCGGGCCATCGCGGCAGAAGCTCTTTTTCGATAAATGTGTCAGTTTCAATTCCGGTCATAGTTTGCCCTCCTCAATTTTTTTGTTGTACTGGTTTATTGCCTCCCAGTCAATTTTACGAGAAAAATGAGAGGCACTCTTATCTGTCTTATTTATTGTACTGTCTATTGTATGGGTGGAAGGTTTTCTGCTAACCTTGTTGAAATCTTCGGCTAACCTCGTAGATGATTTTCGGCTGTCCGTTAGCAGGAGTTTTCTGCTAACGGCGTCAATTATTTGAATCGTTCGTTGAATGGTTTTGCCGCCTTGTTTTTTTTCGGTTCGACGAATAAATCCTTTAGCGGAAAGACTCCCGATAATTTTCTGTACAGACCCTCTTGATACTCCGAAATACTTAGCAAAATATTTATTGCTTGCCGTACAGCCGTTGGCCTTTTCAAGCTGCGCAATCAGGCACAGATAATCCTGCTCCAAAACCGTTAATCGCTTATCCTGAACAATCGCCAGCGGCTTATAGATATAATTATTCGCATTCATTGCTTACCTCTCTATGTCATTGCGAGAAGTCCCGAAGCGGGACGAGGAAGCAATCTCTGTTTTTAATGGTTTGAGATTGCCGCGCTGCGCTCGCAATGACAAATAATCGCTCCATCACCCATAAGGGACAGGCTGTCGCGGCTTGGTTTACTTATAATTTTTACATATGGTAGTTATCGCTTTCGCCAGTTTTTCCGATTTAGTTACCGCTCCATCACCCCTAAGGGACAGGCTGTCGCGGCTCTGTTGGATTGCTTTTTCCAATGCGGTCTCGACAATCTTGAGCTGCTCATCGTCGAGGAAGAAAATCAGCGAATTAAGAAACAGTTTGGGATTGTTCGCAAAGCCTTCAATCGGCTTGGTAATATCCTTTAATTTTTCGAGCGTCTGTTTGGTATCGGGCAGAAGTCTGCTCAATTCCTTACTGCTGAACTTTTCGGACAGCTTTTTAACCAGCCCGATTTTGGCCGACAGTTCATCTTTTCCGCCGAGCCGGTTAAGCGTTGCCAATAAGACTCTTGTCTGCTGGTCATCGACATTCCATTCGACGCAGTCTGCGAATGTTTGGCCGAGCTGCCGAAGAGCATCCGCCCGATGATGGCCGTTGATAATTTCAAAGCTGTTTTCGATTTCCGGATGTCTGCGGACAATCAAAGGCTCATACTGAAATTTGAGATTTGAGATTTGAGATTTCAAAAGTCTCTTGAGCTTTTCAAAATTCTGTTTGCTCATCCTGTTGGGGTTTTCCGGATGAGCCAGAAGTTTATCAAGCGGTATTCGGATAATTGTGGTTTGGTTTTGCATAGAGAGTCTCCTTTAATTTGATTAGTGGAAATTTTATATCTGTCATCATTTATGACGAATCTGCCGTCTAAAAGCCGGTTTTTTGAGCTAAAATTCAGGGTACGAAAAAAAACTAATATATATACTTGCAAGTGCTTATTTACGGATACTATAATGACATTGTAGGTGTATGCGGATTAGGAGCAGAAAACTTTAGGGACAAAGGAGACGATAGTGGAGAAGAGGATAAAAACCGTTGTCGTAATCTTTGCGATAACAGCGGCGATTCTTTCCGCAACTAACGGGGCAGTAATTACACAAACCTATATTTTAGATGAGCCTTCCTCGACAAGTCCCGTTCAGAATCTTAACGGTCTTAGCGCAAAAGCAATCTTTACTTATGATACGGCTCTGCCGAATATATTGCGGATTGAATTATTCAATACATCAGTTGGCGTCCCGGCAGGATTCAGCAATGCAGACCAGCTTTTGACGGGCATATCTTTCGACTTCGGTCATCC
>JAQTQF010000131.1 GCA_028712345.1 Phycisphaerae bacterium
CGAGAGTGCATCCAAATCATTGGATTTTACAAATTTAACTGTTATGCCAAGTCTGGGGAAAGTGTAATGAAACAGATTGTATGTTCCGCCGTAAAGATTGTCTGCGGAAACTATTTCATCGCCTGCCCTTGCGATGTTCAGCAGTGCCAGCGTAATCGCCGATTGTCCGCTTGCCGTCGCCAAAGCTCCGACGCCGCCGTCAAGAAGTGCAATCCGTTTTTCCAAAACATCGGTTGTCGGGTTCATAAGCCGGGTATAGATATTCCCGAACTCTCGCAGCCCGAAAAGATTCGCCGCATGTTCGCTATTTTTGAATTGATACGAAGTTGTCTGGTAAATAGGCACGGCACGCGAACCGGTCGCAGTATCAGCTTCCTGTCCTCCGTGCAAAGCGATTGTTTCCAATTTCAATTTACTGTCTATCTTGCTCATAATTTTTTCCCTTAAAATAGTCTTAGCCGTGAGGCCGAATCCATAATTTTTATTTTTAATCTTTTATTTTTGATTTTCATTTGTCAAAATGCGTACTGAGCGCTTAATACAATCCCGTTGCCAAGTCCGACCGCGGCAGTTGATTTATAATCGCCCGCAAACACATAGGCGGCAACTAACGAGAAGTTTTTATTTACGAACCAGGCAATATGAGCATCCCAATAGTCGGCGTTCTGAAAGTCGCTAAATTTTGCTCCCTGCCGGTATTCGAAGCCAACGGCCATATTTTCAAGAGGCAGCATATCGATGTTGCCGAATAAAACTTCATCCCGTTCTTTATCGAAGCCGAAAACGCCGAGAACCCGTCCGCTTGTGGAAAGTAAACCGCCGCTTAACAGCACCGGCTTGGGAAAAAATTTCTTTATTAGCTTTGTGCCAACTATGTAATAGTCTAAATCCGTGTTGTCTACGCCGGTGGGAGTGTCGAATGTTGTGTGTTTTAAAATCGTGCCTATTGAAACCGCGGGGAGGTAGTCCTTTTCTTTCAGTAGAAGCAATTTTGCGCCGAAATTATGCTTCTGAATATCCTGAACCCCTGTTACCGAGACATTTTCGTAGCCGTAAGAAAGTTCCAGACGATTAAAAAAAGTTTGCGCAATACCGACCGTCGCCCAGTCTATTTTTTTCTGGTGGAGATTTACATACCAGCCGCCAATCTGCGGCTTACTGGTAAAAACATCGTCGAGAGAAAACTTGCCGTGATGGTTTGGCTCTCCAATACTGGTCCCAGCCGTGTAAGCCAGAGGATTAAAAGCGACACCTCCGACGCCTTCGAGGTTATTTAGAGGAACCCCTGCGTAGGACGGCGATACTGTTACCGCCGCCAGTCCCAAACCAACCAACGAAATTACAACCACTTTTTTCATCTGAAAATCTCCCTAAAATATCTGTTCTTTTGTTTATCCTATAATTCCTATGGACTTAATAGGAATTATAGGAATTAAGAAGATATCTGTCAAGGTTTTTTTATAAATTTTTGAGAAATGTTCTAATTGGCAGGGGTTATAATCTGCACATAGAAAGACAGATATGAGATATAAATCTATTGCAGCTTTGCAATTATATCATCGGGAATGTCGAAATTTGCATAGACATTCTGGACATCGTCGTGTTCTTCAAATTCGTCCATAATTGCAAGAATTTTGCGGGCCTGCTCCATATCAGAAACCGGTATGCTGTTTTGCGGAATCATAGATATTTCAGCAACCTCGGTTGTTATTTGCTTGTCTTCAAGAGCTTTTTTTAGTCCGTCGAACGCGGCAGGATCGCAGGTAATTTCATAAACGCTTCCGGTGTTATTCAAATCCTCTGCTCCCGCGCTGAGTGCGATTTCCATCAGGTCATCTTCCTTAGCGGCGCTGACAGGCACCGTGATGAGTCCTTTTTTGTTGAACAGATAACCCACGCAACCGGTTGTGCCGAGACTGCCTCCGTGTCTTTCAAATATTTTTCTGACTTCCGGCGCGGTTCGCTGCCGGTTGTCGGTCAGGGCCTCAGCCATCATCGCCACTCCACCCGGTGCATATCCTTCATAGAGTATGGTAACAAAAGAAACGGTGTCGCCTTCACCATCGCCTTTTTTAACGGCCTTTTCTATTGTGTCCTTGGGCATATTGGCCTGTTTGGCCTTGTCTATCGCATACCGCAGTGCAAGATTGGCCGATGGGTCAGGTCCACCGTTTTTGGCTGCGACTATTATAGTCCTGGCGATTTTACTCCAGACTTTTCCTCTTTTAGCGTCATTTGCCGCCTTTTTGTGTTTTATACCGGCCCAGTGTGAATGTCCTGACATATTTAAACCCTACATCAATGAATAACTTTGTTCAATGGATAAGTAATGATGCCCGATGCCCCGGCCCGTTTGAGTTTAGGCACGATAACTCTTTCTGTTTCGACATCGACGACTACCTCAATTGCGACAAAATTGCTGTCGGCCAGAGAGGATATTGTCGGACTCTTTTCCGAAGGAAGAACTTTCAGTACTTCGTCGATGCTGTCCCTGCTGACATTCATCTTGAGTCCTACAGTCGTCTTAGCGTCAATGGCGGCATTTAAAAGGATCGATATATTTTCAATCTTTTCTTTTTTGAATTTGTCCTTCCACGAATCTTTATTCGCGATGAATCGCGTTGTCGAACTCATCAGAGTGTCTATTATTTTCAGATTATTGGCTTTAATGCTTGAGCCTGTTTCAGTCAGTTCCACAATCCCGTTGACCAGCCTTGCCTTAACTTCCGTTGCGCCCCAGCTGAATTCGACCTTCACATTGATATTTTTCTTTTTAAAATATTCCCTTGTTACGCCAACCAGTTCAGTTGCGATAATTCCTCCTTCGAGGTCTTCGGGTTTTTGTATCGAAGACTCATTCGGAACGGCAAGAACCCACCTGGCGGGTTTGGAAGTTGCCTTGCTGTATAACAATTGACAAACCTCGGTTACATCAGATTTGTTTTCGAGTATCCAGTCCTGCCCCGTAAATCCCGCATCCAATACCCCGTCTTCGACATACCGGCTCATTTCCTGTGCGCGGAGCATAATTAACTGAATTTCGCTGTCGTCGATTTGCGGAAAATAGCTTCTCTCGTAACCGGTTATATGAAATCCCGCTTTTTCGAAAAGCTCAAAAGTTGCTTTTTGAAGGCTTCCCTTGGGAATTCCGAGTTTTAGAATCTTCGCTGACATTACTGCTCCTTACTTTTTAGGTTTTGATTTTTTCTGTGCTGCAGATTTTGGTTTGTCTTCTCCGAGTATCTGAGCGGCTTTGTGATTGGCAAGTTCGCTGTCGTGCCGGATAAGGCTGTAAAAGGTATAAGCGTTTGCCGCGGTAATTCGTCTTTCGACAAATGATTTAATCTGAGCATCGTCTGCTTCGGGGTCGATGATGCCGTATGTCTTGAAATATTGAATCATTTTTTCAGTCATCGGCATCGCATGTGCATCCAGCACCGTAAGCAGAATATAATCGCATACGAAAGCCGACATACCATTTAGTTTTTCAAGGATATCCTGCATATTTTTCTTGCCGGCATCCAGAAACTCCTGCGGGGAAAGGCAGTCATACTTCTGAAAAATTGCATTCAGCAGGACGGTGAGCCTTAACGCGCACTTTTCAGGCCCTTCTATATCTGCTCCGATTACCTCTGATATTTCTTCTATCCTTGCAACTCTAAGGTCGTTGAAATCGACAAAATGCGACAGAATCTTTTTAAGAGCTGCCTTTGCGCAAGACTCGGACGATTTCTCGCTTAAGACGGCGAAGACAAGAGATTCGATAAAATCGCCGGATAACGGTTTTTTGGACTTTTCGGCTCCTTTCTTAAGGGCATTGAAAAGCTTTTTTAATTTTTGTGCGTATTGGCTGCTGTTCTTCATTTTAATTCTCTTGCGAAAAATCCTTTGAAACTTCTTCAATTAACCTGAGCGTTTCCATAGTTTTTTTGAGTCTGTCATCCAGGTGGAAGAACAGATGCGGACAGAATTTACTTTTGACATAACCGCCGAGCAGCGCCTGAATATGACCGGCAGCGTGTCGTATTGCCTCAAATGTTGTCTTCTGCTTGGCCTGGGTTGTGCCCATAATACTCAAAAAAACTTCAGCTTTTTTCAGGTCTGGTTCGATTTTAACTTCAGTTACGCTTATAAGGCCTTCTATACGGGGGTCCTGAAGATGGTTGTTGACAATGTCGCTAACCGCTTCTTTAACTACCCGTGCCATTTTTTCCTGTCTTATATGCGACATGGTTCAATCAGGCTATTGTTCTTTCGACCTTGACTATTTCGTAAACTTCAAAAATGTCCTGCGTTTTAATGTCGTCAAAACCGGCGATTTTTATGCCGCACTCAAATCCGTTACGGACCTGCTTGACATCGTCCTTAAAGTGCTTGAGAGATTCAATCTGACAGTTATCTTTGATGATAATGTTATTGCGGATAAGCCTGATTCTCGAATTCCTGTTGACTTCACCCTGTTCCACATAACAGCCGGCAATCGTCCCGACACCGGTAATCTTAAAGGTGTCTCTAACAGCGGCTCTGCCGATGCTCTTGAACTGCTCCTCAGGCTCGAGCATGCCGCTCATAGCCTTTTTGAGGTCCTCTGTTATTTTATAAATAACACTGTACAATCTTATATCAACAGCTTTGGCGTCAGCCAGTTTAGCAGCCTTATCTTCGGGTACGACATTAAAGCCGATAATTATTGCTCCCGATGCTTCAGCAAGAACAACATCCCCCTCGGTTATACCGCCTACCGCGGCGTGAAGAATTTTCACCTGTACCTCGTCAGTTCCAATATCCGTAAGGTACTTGGTCAATACATCGACCGACCCCTGAACATCGGCGCGAACTATAATATTAACTTCCTTAGCCTTGCCAGCTTCGAGCTGGCTGAAGAGATTTTCCATCGTTACCGCTGAGCGTATACCCAAAGCAGCCATCCTGTCGCCTGATTTTTTCTCTTCGGCTGCGGCCTTGGCGCGGTTGATATCGCTCAGACAGTAAAATCTGTCGCCTGCCTGCGGTACGCAATTTAAGCCGGAAACTTCTACCGGCATCGCACTAATGGCAGAACTGATTGATTTGCCGAAACTGTCTCGAAGAGTCCTGACTCTTCCGTAACCGGTGCCGGCCAAAATTATATCGCCTTTCTTGATGTTGCCTTCCTTAATAAGTAGGGTGGCAACGGGACCTCTATTGGGGCTTATTCTCGCCTCGACAACCCAGCCTGTCGCCGGTATTGTGGAATCTGCCTTAAGCTCCAGAACCTCTGTTGCGTAATCAAGGTGTTCAAGAAGTTCATCGATACCTGTCCCCTTTGTGGCGCTTGTTTTTACCACATCGGTATTACCGCCCCATTCGGTCGGAACAAGCTCGTGTTCGGCAAGCTGTCCGTATATCCTGTTTATATCCACGCCCGGAAGGTCAATCTTGTTTAGAGCAACGATAATATGAACGCCTGCGGCTTTTGCGTGATGAATC
>JAQTQF010000132.1:0-3138 GCA_028712345.1 Phycisphaerae bacterium
TGGCCATATCTGTAGCCGGACTGATTTGGGTTGTTACCGTACTGATATTTGGGTTTAAATTTACCATTTTGTTTTTCCTTTATTTCAACAGCTCAAGAGTAGTTTCTACCATCGACTGGTATCGTTTAAGCACGGCCGCGTTCGCCTGATATGACTTTGTCGCTATCGCAAGGTTCATCATTTCAATCGGCAGATTCACATTCGGCATCGATACATAACCGTTCTCGTCCGCACTTGGATGGCCCGGCTTCAAAACTGTTTGAAACGGGCTTTGGTCCTCGGCAATGTCGTTGAGCGTTACTCCGCCGATTCCATCGTCGCCATCCGTTTTGAATATCGCCTCTATCCTGCGATATGGCTGGCCGCCGCCGTTGTCGGTAGTCTGAGCATTGGCGACATTCGAGGAAATAAGCGAGATATTCTTGTCCTGGGCGCTTAGGCCGGAGATAGCAATATCAATCGTACCGAAACTCGAATCTATTTTCATAATTTTATTCTCCGGCTAATTTCAACCGCCTATCGCAAGCTCTATCTGCCGATACTTTTTCGCAAGCAGGCGTGTGTATGCCTTGTGCCTGATGGAATTTTCAACCATCTGGCCAACCTCAACCTCAAGATTAACATCGTTCCCGGAGGCATTTACCGCTGTATTCAAAGGCTGAAAAACATCCGGCTCCAATTCTTCCGAATCGATATCACCGCTGTTTGACAAAGCTTTTTCAAGAACTTCGCCGAATTTTATATCAAATCGACGATACCCAGGCGTCTGGATATTAGCTACATTGCTCGCTATTACCTTCTGCCTGAACCCTTCTGCCCTTATCCCAGCTTCGATTAAATCTGTTATTCCGCTTACCTTACTCATCGTTTCCCGCGCAATAAATAGTCTGTCCTGACAAGCTTAGTATGCAATAATTGTGCCAGACAAACGATTAATTTTCATTACACCTTACAACACAACAAGTTAGAGCAAACAACAAAATCTCGCCAGACTGTGTTTTCCTTTTCGCGTTAGATTTTTATACACCCCTGCGGACAAACAGTTTACATTTGCAAAACCGGAAATTTATACCTGACAGGAGGGAGTTTTTTGCCGGAAAAACCACAAACCAGCCCGCCCTGAAAAACACAGCCTTTTCCCTTGCCATAACTCGTTTGTTTACAAAGAGTTAAAATAACACAAAAACTTGTTATTTCTGGCACAGGCCTTGCTAAAAGGTACGAGTATGAATGGTCTGATTGGGACAAATTTATCTGCTGCGACGGTTGACAAAGCCGCTGCGGGCAAAAAAAACGCTCAGGGACAGCTTGCCAAGGCCCTTTTTGGTAATAGCGTCCTGAATGTTGGCGGAAAAAACGCTAAACCAAGCAAGTCCGATAAAATTTCACTAATATTCGGACGGCAAAATTCCACCAAAATAGCTGCAGCAAAAAACTCCTTCGCTGAAAAACTTAAAAAGATACTGGCGATACCTGTTGCGGATGGAATGGCCGTTGACTTGAAGGTTAAACAGCAAGATTTGCAACAAATCAGTTCTGCCAGTTCCGTCTCCGCCGAAAAAACATTAAAAAATATTTTGCCGTCAAAAACTGTTCTTGGCCAGGCAGAGAATTCCAATGCCAAGCTTCTATCAAAACACGAGACGCTATCGGCTATTAGTAAAAAATCCGCAGCCCCGCTCAGCAACAATACGGACAACAGGCCGTCTTTAGCAAAATTACAGACCATCGATAAAGTCATTGATAAAAATAATACTAAAAAGATTTTTGAGAATAATAAAACGGGCACAAACAAATCTGCCGGGCAGCCTCAAAAAAACACGGTTATCAAACCGGCAGATACTGCGACAAAAACAGTCGATATAAAAACCAATCCCGTCGAAACGGTAAAAAATATCGGTCTTACAGGCTCGGATATAAAAAATGGAAACCTAAATCAGTTTTCTCAGGCCGCTGCGGCAAAAAACTCAACACCTGTGAGAGCAAACCAGACAGAGGCGAAAAATCAAAATACCCTTTTCGCGCAGAATTCTGGGCTAAAACCAAATATACCGCAAAAACAAACAAATGACAAAAACTCAAGCCAAATGCCCTTTAAACAGGGATTGGCGCACAAAGATGTCTTTACTAACATAAATCAAAAAACTCAGACCGCTCAGAATATTTCTTTCGATGACAAAAAATCAAATAACTTTCAGTCGCTTGCTATCGGAGATGTCAAATCGGGTGCAGCACCGGAAAATATATCTTCATCGTCCGGAGTCGATTTTGAAAATGACCTTCAGGCCGCATCAAAAGAAATTAGCAGGCAAGTGGCAGACTCAATCAGCTCGGCAGCGAACAACGATACAAAACAAATTACCATCAGGCTCAACCCTCCTGAACTCGGCAGAGTTGTTATAAAGGTAAGCCAGCAGAACTCGCACATCGACGCTGTACTGGAGGCAAGCAGACCCGAAACCAAAGAACAGCTCCAGCAGGCCTTTAGTCAGGTCGCAAAAAACCTTGCCGATTCGGGAATAACACTAAGGCAGTTTGAAGTAAGGTCTGCCGCCCAGTCCAGGAGCGGTTTCGACTCGGCATTTGCACAGTCCAACCAGCCGCAGAACGGCTCAGGCGAACAATACTTCCAAAAACAATACTCCTCAGATAGCTTTTTCAATAAGCCAGGTCAGGCCTTAAATATTAAAAATTTGTCACTCGAAGAAAATTTTTCTTATAACCACTTCTCGGCAAAGTCCGTTAATATGCTGGCTTAAAGCCAAGAATCCTTTATCAGTCCTCTATCAATATCATAACTCCATATATTACAGGCCTTTAAAAAAACTTAATTTGGGTAAAATTACCCCTTAAGAAATCCTTTTTGGCATCGACAATATCCCTGTAAGAAAGTGTTTTTTTCAAAGTAAATAGTCGCCAGTAGGGGCTTGCGACAGCCAAAATAATGAAGGCAAACTTTTTTAAGGAGTCAAAAACATGTTAGCGATTAAAAACAATCTTATGTCAACGAATGCAGCCCGTCATTTGGGCAACAGTTACAACAGCTTGTCAAAGTCTGTTGAAAGGTTATCCAGTGGTCTGCGAATTAACAGTGCAAAGGATGATGCAGCCGGCCTGGCCGTTCGTGAGTTAATGCGG
>JAQTQF010000132.1:3148-5432 GCA_028712345.1 Phycisphaerae bacterium
GCGGGCAGATGTTGCTGTTATTCAGCAGGGTGCGCGTAATGCACAGGACGGCATCAGTATGCTGCAAACAATGGAAGGTGCTACGGCTACAATAGATGATATTCTCGTTCGTATGCAGGCTCTTGCAGAACAGGCCGCAACAGGGTCATATTCAAGTGCACAAAGAACAATCATGCACAACGAATTTGACGAACTCCGCCAGGAAATTGACCGTATTTCTCAGGGTACGAAATTCAATGGTATCAAGATGCTCGATAATACCGACACTGTTTCGATACAGTTCGGAAAACTGAGTACAGATAAGATTGATATTACAGGCAGCAATCTGACAAGTGCCTCTGGTGGTCTGGCTCTGACCGGACTTGCAATCGACGGTACAAGCTGTGCCACAACTGCTTTGAGCACCCTCGATACTGCGATCAGCACAAAAGACAGTGCTCGTGCTAAATTCGGCTACAAGATGAACCGTCTTGAAGGCACAGTAAATGTGTTGAACATCCAGGCAGAAAACCTGATGACTGCAGAATCCCGCGTATCAGATGTCGATGTCGCCACAGAGATGGCTGAAATGACAAGAAGCCAGGTTCTGGCACAGGCAGGCGTCGCGATGCTTGCTCAGGCAAACACTATGCCGCAGATGGCATTGACTCTGCTTAGATAATTACATATCTCGGTAGGCTTTTAGCCCGTTTGGGGAGCCGGCTTCAAAACCGGCTCCCTGTATATAAAACAAAACTGCCCTGAAATCGCAAAGTATTGTTCCAAAAGAGGTATCTGTATTAACGGAGTAGTCAGATGAACCCTATTTCAACATATCAGCAAACATCAGTAAACACACAAAGCAAAGGAAGACTTATTGTGATGCTTTACGAGGGGGCAATAAAATTTCTAAACCTCGCTATTGCTGAGATAGATGCAAAAAACTACGCACAGAAAGGCATATATATCGATAAGGCTCACGATATAATCAACGAGCTGAATGCCGTTCTCGACCTCGAAGCCGGCGGAGAGATTGCCTCGAATATGCGCAAGCTTTACCTGTTTATGACAAGCCATCTTACCCAGGCTAATATCAAATGCGATATTCAAAAAATCAGGGAAGTAATCAATCTCCTGGAGGAACTGAATAAAGGTTTTAAGGCAATCGCATAATATGGAAAGCCGAGGAATGACCTTCGGCTGAACGATTTAGAATACCAAGCCCGCCAACTTAAGGCGGTTTTTTTTTACTCCTTTATGACCCCCAGTTCAATCAGCGCGTTATAGGCCGCCTTTTGCTGAGCCTCTTTTTTGGTATTGCCCCAGGCACCAGGATATTTTTTGTGATTTATCACCACAGCACTTTCAAAACACTTATTATGGTCAGGCCCTTTCTCATCGAGTATTTCGTAGCCGACAGAAAAATTCAAAGTCTGCTGAGCATACTGCTGAAGGAGCGATTTGTAATTATCCTGATGCTCGTCCGCATCAGCCTGGTCTATAAAGTTTTTGAAGACATCGAGTACAAACTCCCTTGCCGCCTCGAAACCGCCGTCGAGATATATCGCCGCTATTACCGCCTCAAGAGTCGCCGCCGCAACCGAACCTTTTAACGCCTGGCTCTTCTGCATACTAGGCCCGACATTCACAACTGAGTCCAGGCCAAGCTTACTGGCAATGATTGAGCATACCTTTCGTGAGACAAGTTTGCTCTTGATTTTGGTAAGGTCGCCTTCGAGATATTCTGGAAACCGCTCAAAAAGAGCCTGGCATATAACCAGACCGAGGATTGAATCGCCTAAGAACTCTAATCTTTCGTTACTGTCGAGCTTATTGGATGCTACCGAAGAATGCGTGAGCGCTTTTTGCAGAATTGAACTGTCTGAAAACTTATATTTAAGTGTTTTTTCGAGCTCGGTGCCGGGGTCAATGCCCATAATATTTCCCTGCATTCAGAATCTTCCGATAACAAAGGCTGATGCTATCATCTCAGAGTCTGTATGTCAATTGAATGTTAGCACCGGCTACATTGCCATTTGCACACCGGCCAGGGCAGTAAATCTGTCGGCGACAAATTCAAAGACCTTATCGAGTCCTGTAACCTCAAAAATTCCTCTTGTTCTGGTGCCGGTACCGCAGAAAACCAGACGCTGATTATAGTCATCAAGAACCTTTTGCATTCGCAGAAGCTGAGCAAGACTTGACGATGTTATCAGCTCTGCATCGGAAAAATCAATAACAACACTGCAATTTTTTCGCTGCAGAACTATTTCTGTTACCGTCTTGAGCTCATCACTCATATCCG
>JAQTQF010000133.1 GCA_028712345.1 Phycisphaerae bacterium
CTTCAAACAAACCGACAAGCCAAAGAAATCTGATGATAAAAAACAGCAAGAGTTCGAACCGTTCGGCGGTGAAAACTTCAGCGAGGTACCGTTGTTTTCATCCGATGATTTGCTTACTGAGATTGACCAGATGGACCCATTGGAACGGCAATTCTTTATGGATGAACTGGCTGTAAGAAGCGATTTCTGGGACGAAGAAAGCGAGGTGTTCTATGGATGAGAGATTTTCAAGACAGGCTGACATTGTGCCAAGAGAGCGAATACTTGACTGTAAAGCAACAGTTATCGGTGTTGGTGCAATCGGAAGACAGGTAGCGATACAGTTAACCGCGATTGGTGTACCACAGCTACAGCTTATGGATTTTGATCATGTGGAAATCAGCAATTTGGCAACGCAGGGGTATATGCAAAAAGACCTCGAAAGGCCAAAGGTTGATGTCACAGCGGAATTTGTCAGGGAAATAAATTACGACCTGCATGTAGAAGTGTTGCTTGACAGATTCAAGAGATCAACGCCTGTTGGAAACTGTGTTTTCTGCTGCGTGGATTCCATAACAACCAGAAGACATATTTGGGATGCAGTCAGGGACAAGGTAAATTTTTTTGTCGATGGCCGAATGAGTGCTGAAGTTTTGCGGGTGATAACGGCCTGTGATGAAAAGAGCAGACAGTATTATCCGCAAACATTATTTACAGCCCAGCAGGCCCATGCCGGCCCATGTACAGCAAAAACAACGATTTACTGTGCCAATATCGCGGCAGGATTCATGCTGGCTCAATTTACAAAGTATTTGCGATTGTTACCGGTTGACCCTGATATCCAGATTAACCTTCTGGCTTCGGAGTTAAATGTCGGTGAATGTTAATTTTTAACCATAGCTTAGCGATAGCAAAGTTTGGCTATCGCTAAGCCACTTTTACAGAATAAGCGAGGTGCAAATCTATGACAAACCAAAAAACTAAAGACAGAAGAATAAAAACCATTGGACAATTGAAAGAATTGGCCAAAAACGGTCTGGAGTGCTTCATCCTGCTAAATGGAGGACTGAGAAGCTCCAAGTATATCAGCTACAACCCTGATGGAAACAAGTTCTATGTTTTTAATTACATCGATGATAGTGAACAGGAATTAACTGAAAGCCAGCTCCTTGACAGCGAATATACCAATATAGGCCAGGCGATGGAAAAAGGTGCTTTAATTATGGATTAGAAAGGACAGGTGACAAAATGTATTACAAAGAAGTTGATAAAAGATATAAAGAATTAATGATAAAATATCTTAGAAAACATTTCAGGTATAACGCCATGAACAGTTGGAACAAATCGACCAGCTACGCGAACAACATCAAACTGTATAACATCGATAAACCTGCTGATGTTGATGATGATACGTTTTGGGAAATGATTGGGCTAACTGAGTGGCAGGAAAAACTAAGCGACCTGCTGGAAGATTTCGGCAGAAAGTATGATTGGAATTGGCAGGCGGGCATCAACGGAAGAAGCGGCGGCTATCTTGTGCTTTATAAAGGCGGCATCAAGCCCAGCGGTTACAAAAGTTATTGCACACACTGCGGCCAGAAAAACTATGAGTCTGTCCCTGAAGGCCAGATAGGCACTTGTGGAAGATGTGATGCCAAGGCAAGGGTGAATTTCAAGCAGACGCATATGCAGGTTTTTACTTGGCCTGGCAAAAGTACCGACGAGTATGAAGATTTTACTGATTGGACACTGAGTGAAATCAGAGAGCGTGTTGAACTGGTGCAGGATTTTGACAGGTTATGTGATACTATCGCTGAAGGGTATATTTTTATCTGTAAAAATTATCGCATTGCCGAAGAGGAAATCCTTGTACCGAAAACTATTAAAGTTTTGGAACCTGTTTGATCGGAGGTGATTGAAATGGCGAAACAAAACATTATGACAGTTGCCGGCCTAAAACAACTTTTAATTGCACTTGGCAAAGAAGTTGAAAATGACTTTGAAGTGTGGTTGTCATCGGATGAAGAAGGTAATGATTTTGCACCTTTGTTGCAAAACACCGAATTCAGTCTGTATATCGACAGCGAAAAAAAGAGGATAATCTTCTTTCCGTCAGCTACATATACTTAGCTTGGCCCTTTATTTTTACCGCGGCTGTTTTTCTGGCTGCGGTTTTTCCTTCCAACGTAGCGATAGCTCTGTTCTGAAGTCAGCAGTCTTATATAGACTATTTTTTGCAAATTTTTTTGATAAAGTTGATTTTTGGGCCAAAAATAAAGTGTATTTTTATCTCTTGACGTCCAAAGCCTTGACTCGAGGAGTCATTTTGGAGACAACGCAATGAAGCAAGAAATAGAGAAATGAAGATACCTTGTACGCATAAACATTTAGCACACAAGTTCTTCTTTTATTTTTTTGTGTGCATATTTGTATAGCTACATATTATCCTTTTGCAGTTGGTATTCAAATGGCTTGATCGTTGGCAGTAACTGCAAACCACCGCTGTGTTTTCAAGCAGAATTTTACCAGCATAAGCATAACAGGTACTTCAATAAGCACACCGACAACCGTCGCCAGCGCTGCTCCGGATTGAAGGCCAAAGAGCATCGTGGCCGTAGCAATGGCCACTTCAAAATGGTTGGACGCACCTATCATGGCCGAAGGGGCAGCATCCGCATACGATAATTTCAGTGGTTTTGACAGCCAGTAGCCTATCGCGAAAATCAAACAGGTTTGTATGAACAGCGGAATAGCAATCCAGAGAATGGTCAGAGGGTTTGAAATAATGGTTTCGCCCTTGAAAGAAAACAAAAGCACAAGAGTTACCAGCAGGGCAATGATTGTTATTGGCGTTAAAACATGAAGGAATTTTTCCTCAAACCATTCTAATCCCTTATGTGCTATGATCCATTTGCGAGAAATAAACCCTGCCGCCAGTGGTAATGCGACATAGATTGCAATGGATAACAAAAGAGCTTGCCATGGAACCGGCAATTTCCCAACACCCAGCAGAAATCCCCCCAGTGGCCCATACAGAAACAGCATAGTCAAAGAATTAATAGCGACCATCACCAGCGTATGACCGCCATTGCCTTTGGCAAGGTATCCCCATACAAGAACCATCGCGGTGCAAGGCGCGATGCCAAGCAGTATGCAACCTGCTAAATAACTTCTCCATAGCGGAACTTGCAGCATCTTGACGCCGTTTTCCATAACTATCGTGCCGACACCATATTCAGCACCTATCGGCAGGTCCAGCCCGAAAGGCATCTTTACCAAATCGACGGCGTTCGGGCCGATAAGGTTATAAAACAACGTGCCGAGAAAAAATGACGCTATCACATACATCGTAAAAGGTTTGATTGCCCAGTTTACGAACAACGTCAGACCCACCGGCTTTATACTTTTGCCGGCCTTTAGAACCTCGGCAAAATCAATCTTGACCATAATCGGGTACATCATAAAGAAAAGGCAGACCGCAATTGGGATTGATACGACGGGAGCCTTATTTACATAAATGGCCATTCCGTCAAGAGCCTTAGCGAAACCTGGAGCGAGTTTACCCAGGATAATCCCGCCAACAATACAAAGGATTACCCAGACCGTCAGATATCGTTCAAAAATATTCAATCCTTTTTCCCGAACCTTTTCTTTTTTATGATTTACCATGTTTGAATTCCTTGATTATGCTTTATGCTCTCTTTTTGAATGCAGTGATATTGACACTGATAATAAAGTCGCTGAGTTTTTTGCCTTGCGGCAAAGCCTCCTGTACCTGTCGATAAAGTGGGTCATTGCAATCAGCTAATACATCGATGCTATAGGCCTTTTCATCTATCTGTATATTATGTAAACCTGACTTTTTTGCCATTTCAACGGTTTCATCAACCAGAACAGCACCAGCTACACAGCTTACCAGTGCAGCGGCGGATTTAAGGATTTCTTCGGGTAACAGCTTCTTTAACGCAAGGTCAGATATACAGGCTTTTCCGCCGGTTTTTAATACACGAGCTATTTCATTCCAGACCTGCTGTTTCTCGGGAGAAAGATTTATCACGCAATTGGAGATTACAACATCAATGCTGTTATCTGCAACGGGGAGATGTTCGATTTCACCCAGCCGAAATTCCACATTGGAAAGGCCGGTTTTTTCAGTAAATTTAGGAATGCCGGCCCTTGCTTTACCGAGCATTTCTGGTGTCATATCGACACCAATCGATTTGCCTTTTTCGCCAACTTTCCTTGCCGCGATAAATACATCGAATCCACCGCCGCTGCCCAGGTCCAACACAACCTGCCCAGCTTTAAGATCAGCAATCGCTGTCGGATTGCCGCAGGACAGGCCCATATTCGCCCCATCCGGCAACATATTTAATTCATCGAGTGTATAACCGATGGCCTCGGCATGTTTATCGGGCGAAGAAGAACCGCAACAAGCAGATTCATTAGAGCAACACCCTGGTTTTCCTTTAGCGATTTCCCCGTATCCCCGGCGAACCGCCTCTTTG
The DNA here is from genome assembly GCA_028712345.1 of Phycisphaerae bacterium. Lineage (GTDB taxonomy): Bacteria > Planctomycetota > Phycisphaerae > Sedimentisphaerales > UBA12454 > GWC2-45-44. The sequence continues at coordinate 4,488 of JAQTQF010000133.1, forward strand.
ATTTCTTCCTTCGATTCAGAAGTCATAAGTACCTCATGTTTTTATAGCTCATTTATATTAGATTAAACACATATCCGCCAATAACAGCGGTAAAGAAAATAACGGCCACAATAGAAGCGACAAGCCTTTTCTTAAATATACTTGCCAGCATTGTCATTTCCGGGATTGCCATGCCCGCACCGCCTATAATCAAGGCAATAACAGCTCCCATACTCATTCCCTTCTGCGCCAGAGCAAGCCCAATAGGTATTGCTGTTTCGGCACGAATGTAAAGTGGAATACCCACAATCGCGGCAACAGGAATCGCAAGAGGATTTTGCGGTCCTGCGACTTTGACAACAAATTCTTGAGGCATATAGCCGTAAATCCCAGCGCCAATACCAACACCTATAAGAAGATAAACTAAAACTGCACTAAAATCCTGCCACGCGGATTTAAAAGCGGCTTTGACTTTTTTCCAAAAACCAAAAGGAATTTCATTTCCATTGCTGCCGCAACAAGATTGTTTGGCCTTTATATCCTTGACAAATTTGGCTCCGCCGGTTTTTTCTAACACGACACCAAAAAATACGGACCCCAAAAAAGTCACTCCAAAATATAACAAACATGCTTTCAATCCCATAAGTGCTGCTACCATACTAATAATAATAGGATTTAAAAGAGGAGAAGCAATAACAAAGGACATGACCGGGCCAAAGGGAGCTCCGGCATTGAGCATTCCTAATGTCATTGGAATAGTTGAACAGGCGCAGAACGGCGTTAAAGCACCAACGATAGCTCCAAGAAAATTTCCAATAATTCCTCGTCTTGATAGCCATGCCTTGAGTTTTTCTTTAGGAATGTACATCAGGACCAGTGCCACAATAGTGCTGATCCCAAGAAATAAAACCGTTAATTCTGCGGTTATAAAAAGAAAGTATTCAATTGTTTTAGTCAGA
>JAQTQF010000134.1 GCA_028712345.1 Phycisphaerae bacterium
GCCGCGGGGATTTTTGCAGAGTCTTTTTTCGGCCCGGCACAATGCTGGTCTTTTAAGATTCGCAAATGTCGTGAGAAATTTGAATATTCTCAAAATAGAGTTATTGTAGCTGGCGGCGTTGCGAACGGCAGCCTCGAGATAACTGCCGCCTCGAGGCTGATAAACATCGGCAAATGAGAACGGCAGCGTGCTGTGAATTATATCGTAATGTTTTTCCTCAAAATGTTTAGCAAGGGCCTTTTGGAATTCTGCGATACTGACGCGTTTTTTCTCACTGCTGCAAAGTACCTTTACCCTGCGACAGCCGGTCTTGCCGGTGGCGGCAAGGATTTTAACATCGGCGCCGAGCAGAGCCATCCTGGCGGCAAGCTCAAAGACGCTTCTCTCGGCTCCGCCTAATTTTATATTCGCCCGTTCTGTTATAATCGCAAGTTTCATTTGGTATTTAGTATATAGTATTTGGTATTTAATGCCGTTTCAAAAAAATTTGTTCAACATTTTGTCATTCTGCACTTGATGCGGAATCCAGTTTTTAAGTCTGGGTTCCCGCTCCCTTGGGGATAAATTCCGCGGGAATGACAAATCTGAAAGTTTATTTTTTGAAACGGTATCAGTTAGTTTTCAAATGGCGGAATTCTGTTATGCTTCCTATCGTGTTTGGCCATTTGCTGTGCTTTCGATTTAATCTTCTTTATAATTATTTTGTCCCTCAGTGAAATTCTATCCTTGTACATATAAAAAAGGTAGAATCTCAATCTGTCGGCTTTTGTAACAATACTGCCTGGCGAAGAATAATAAAGCTGGGCAAGGTCTTTTACAAGAAATCTTTTTGAAAAAACCAGCGGCTTAAAGACCCTGCTAAGGTCAATAATCGTAAAATTTCCGCCCGTATTGCAAAATATATGACAGAGGTACAGGTCGCGATGACAAAAACCGGTGTTGTGAAATTTTCGTATAAATGCGGCAAACTGTTCGATAAAATTCTTTCTGTCATTATAAAAACTGTCGGGCAGTTTTTCTTCAAGGCTGTGTGAGGCGGGGATTTTTTCGGTAATGATAAAACTTCGCTTCTCGAAGATGCCCTGCCATTGAGTACCAAAAGCGACTGTCCTTGGGGTATTGATGCCGAGATTTTTCAAAGTTTCAGCAGGAGCCCGGTCGCAATCAGCCATAGAAATTCGCCCGCGCCTGGAAAACCAGTTTTTTATCTGCTTCGAGACGGGGATATTCTGGTATCGCTTTAAAAACAGGGTTGTTTCAGGATTATCAGTTTCGAACGAAATTCTCTGACGAAAGGCGGCGAGATTTTTTTTAGCTAAATTTTTGCCGCCGGCAAACGCAAACACATCGTCGATAGTTTTAAAGCCGAGTTTTTTTAAACCCTCGGCAAAATCACTTCGAATGTAAAAATCGGGAGCAATTTCCATAAATTTATCCATTGGCCGCTCCAGAAAGAAATTTTTCAGCGGCGGCGCAAACCTTTTCGACAGTTATCGACTGCATACAGTAGTGTTTGTCTTTTTTGCAGACTGGTTTATCGCAGGGAGCACAGGGGACATCGGCAACTATTTTTATTTCCTTGGAGTAATCATTCGCGGTCCAGGCCGGGTTGTTGGGACCGAAAAGCGTTACTATTTTTTTGTCCAGTGCAATGGCTATATGACGCGGACCGGTATCGTTGCTTATTACGAGGCCGGCAAATGAAAAGAGAGCCTTTAACTGTCCAAGCGAAACGGGATTTTCAGCTAAATTTATGGCAGGATGTTTGGCAAGTGAGCAGATTTTTTTCGCGATTTTTTTCTCCGCCTCAGCAGGGCTTACTGAAACAAAGACATTGGCGGAAAATTTTTCTACGAGAAAATCAATTACCTTGGCAAATCTATCTTCCGGCCAGATTTTACTCGGTCCAAACGCCCCGCCCGGCACAACGATAACAACGGGTTTGTTGCCGTTCAAATAAGCTGAAAACTTTTCCAGAACTTTTTTGCGGTCGTTTTCATCGATATCGAGCCGTATTTTCTTATCTGCCGTATCGGCGCCGAACCACGAAGCGAGCGCAAGGTAGTAATCTATGACGGAAATAGGTTTGTGCTGCAATGTAGAAATTTTCGGAGGGTAAAGTTTTTCCGTGAGAAAAAAGCCCCTCGCTTCTCTTGCGTAGCCGGCACGGTTTTTTATGCCCGCAAGGAAAATCGAAGCCGCCGACGCAAATGAATTTTTAAATAAGATGGCGGTATCAAAATTATATTTTTTAAGCTCGGCGGCAATCGCAAAGGGATTATTGCTCTTAAGGATTATCCATTCATCGGCGAATGAATTCGGGGTAAGTATCTGGAAGACGGTTTTGCCCGCGCAGAAATAAATTTTATCGTCGGGGAACTGTTTTCTGATGCAGCGTATTGCCGGTGTGGCCATCACGGCATCGCCCAGAGGCGAAGGAAGCCAGACTAATATGTTTTTTTGTGTAATCATAAAAAAAGCAGAAAGATATTTATCGTCGCCGGTACGAACAACCCCCAGGACAGGCCTGAGGGCTAAACTTATTTGTCTTTGTGCATTATATACAGAGTCATCGCCATCAACTGAAAAACTATCGCAAAACCAATTGCGGTATATACCGCACTGTCTTCCGGATTCGGCGACATCTTATACCGTAAGGCAATAAACAAACAGCCCAAAACAACTATCTGCATAAAGCCTGAAAAGAGTTTGAAAACCGAAAAGTCGGAATAAAGCTCATCACGATTTCGGCTCTTGAGAAGAAGCCTGATATCTTCAAGCAATTTTTCTGTTTTGGTGCTGACTTCTTCAGCGGCGGGCTGCCGCGGTTTTTCCTTAACCGCTTCAACCGTCTGGGCAACTTTAACCGGTTCAATAATTTCTGTCTGCTCCATTTGTTTATCCTCTATTATCCGCGGCGACTCTATTTGCGGCGACTCCGATTCCGGAGCAGCAGTTTGCTGCGGATGCTCGGCAGGTTTAGGCGATTCGGGCATCGGCGCAAACGGCGGGATAACCGGCTTGGACGCCGTTTCCCGTTTGATTATATTGACCGCTTCGCGAAGATTTATAGCATCAAAATCAGCATCAGGGTCATCCCGCTTTTTAACCGGCATTTTCAAGGACGATTTAATAAGAATCGTTCGGCAGCCTGCGGTTTTGCCTGCCGTGATGTCCCTGTAAGAATTTCCTATCATCCACGAATCGGCCAGGTCGATATCCATTTCTTTGGCGGCGGCAAGAAGCATTCCCGGTTTTGGCTTTCGACAGTCGCTGTACTTGCGGAATTTTGCAATAACACCGTCTGGGTGATAGGGACAATAATATATTCTGTCTATGTATGCGTTCTGCTCAGCCAGAAGCTGTTTGAGTTTTTCGTGAATCTGGCCGAGAACCTGTTCGGTAATTATGCCGCGGGCTATGCCGGACTGGTTCGAGACCACGATAAGTTTGTAACCCATTTTTCGAAAATCCGCCATTGCCCCGGCGGCGCCGACGAGGAGCTTTACCTGTTCGGGACTGTTTATATATCCCGGGTCATCAATAATAGTATCATCTCTGTCGAGAAATATGGCTTTACCGCCGCTCATAATTCATTTTTCTCCCGCAAAATGCCGCTCGACAAGGCCGCAGATAATATGATAGGCGACCTGGTGCATTTCCTGAACCGCAAAACTCTTGTCCGCCTCGGCACAGAGACATACATCGGCAAGTTTTTCCAGTTCGCTGTCTTTTTTGCCGGTAAAGACAATGACTTTTGCGCCGCGATTCTTTGCGAGTTCGGCTGCCTTTACGACATTGGGACTGCTGCCGCTGGTCGAAAGAGCCCAGAGACAGTCATTTTCTTTTACGAGACCTGCGAGATGCCTGGCGAAAATATTATCAAAACCGTAATCGTTGGCCACGGCGGTTAGAATAGAGGTGTCGGTCGAAAGCGCAACGGCAGGCAGAGCTTTTCGCTCCTTAAGGAATCTGCCGATGAACTCTCCTGCTATGTGCTGGGCATCAGCGGCTGAACCGCCGTTGCCGCAGATGTAGATTATTCCGCCTGCGGTTATGCTCCGGATAATCATTTTGGCGATGGATTCTATGCAATCGATTCCGTCGGCTTCGAGATTATCGAGCATTTTTCTGTGCATTGCGATTGATTCGGCGATTTGTTTTCTCATTTGCCGTTTTCCCGTAAAGATTTCATTTTTTCTATCGTGTTCGTAGAACTTTTGCCGTCAAGCAGCGGAGCAAGAACTACTTTCCCGCCGCGGGCTTCAACAAATTCCCTTCCGATAACGCCTTTATCTTTCCAGTCAACGCCCTTTACGAGAACATCCGGTTTTATTTTCTGCACGCTGGCCAGCGGGTCGGGCTCATCGAAAATCACAACATAGTCAACCGTCTCAAGGGCAGCCAAAACCGCCGCCCTATCCAACTGGGTATTAATGGGTCTTTCCGGACCCTTGATGATTTTAACGCTTTTGTCGCTATTGAGAGCCAGTACGACAATATCCCCCTGCTGTTTGCAGAAATTCAGAAACTCTATATGTCCCCTGTGCAGGACATCGAAACAGCCGTTGGTCATAACGATTTTCTGCTTATGGCTTCTGTGCCTATCGAGAATACCGCTGAGCTGGTCGAAACTTTTTATCTTCGATGCGCTCGTCTGTTTTCTGCTGAGCAGTTCGTTGATAATCTCCTCAATCGAGACGGTAGCCGTGCCGAATTTTTCCACTTCTATGCCGCCTGCGATATTGCATATTTCCACGGCAACTCTGTAATCGACTCCCGCTGCAAGCGCAGCGGCGAGCGAGGCAAGAACCACATCTCCTGCGCCGCTGACATCATAGACATTTCTTATCACGGTCGGTATATGCACTTCCATATCAGAAGTTTTCAGATAGGAGCCTTCCTTGTCAAGCGTGATAATCACCGCTTCAAGACCGAGCCTGTCGTAGAGAATTTGAGCGGCCTTTGCGGCATCGGCTATCGTTTTTATTTCGATTCCCGATGCAATCGAGGCTTCCATTCTATTAGGCGTAATGGCCGAGGCGCCGGCGTATTTGGCAAAATCGGCTTTGGGAGCAGGGTCAATTAAAACCCGCTTTCCCGCCGATTTAGTTAATTTTATGAGCGAAGCGCAGAACTGACTTTCAAACAAACCTTTATTATAATCCTGAAGACAAACGATATCGGCCCGTGAAATTTTCTGCTTAAAAATATCTAAAAGTTTCCTGTACTGTTCTTCCGTAAGATTGGTATCTACTTCCTCATCAACTCTCAAAAGCTGCTGCGGATGTCTGTGCTGGGCTAAGCCGACATATCTTTGCTTTGTGATTGTGCACCTGTCCGCCGTTTCAATAATTCCGGTAATATCGGCGTCAAGGTCCTGAAGAAGTTTTCTCAGTCTCTG
>JAQTQF010000135.1 GCA_028712345.1 Phycisphaerae bacterium
TCTGGGCGGACACAAAAGAAAAGTTTTGGGTTTTGTAAAACTCAGCGCTTATGAAGACGGCAGCGAGATAATGAACAAAATCGCCGATAAGACCGGCGATGCGCCGATAGCAAAAGGCGCCCTTAAAACCGTTGCTCTCAGCAGAGAAAAGAGAGCCGCTTACGATGAGGCATACCAGGCGTGGGCGGTTGTTGCCGATAAATGGCCCACAGGCCAGATCGGCGCCGAGGCTCTGCTCGGAATGGCAAGAAGTCTTGAACTGGATTATAAAGGGCCTAAGTTTGACTCCAAGCCCATTGAAAGCTCAAAGACCTATTATTCGGAATATGCGAAAAGATTTCCAGATAAGGCCTCTGACCTGCAGGTCCCTGGTAAAATAGAACAGATGGACGAAAAACTTGCGGAAAAGGAATTGACCGTAGCAGACTACTATGCCAGAACAGACAGCTACCAAGCGGCTAACATATATTATCAAACTATATTAGATAACTTCCCGCAAAGCCGAGCCGCCGAAGGGGTCGAAGAAAAAATGAAAGAGGTAAAATTGAAAATGGAAAAAATGGCTCAGGCATCCGGCAAAAAGAAATTTAACTGGAAAGGACTGTTTCTATGACCAGGATATGTTTAACGGTATTCCTATGCGGTTGTACGGCAGTTCTGTTTGCCGGCTGTCTTGGCGGATATTCCAGCCAGCCGTTATACTCACAGGACATAAAAAGCATTTATGTCGAGATGTTCGACAACACAACCTTCAGGCGAGACCTTGAATACGACCTCACAGACGCAATTGCCAAAAGGATAGACGCCGAAACGCCTTACAGAATTATTTCGGACAGAAGCAGAGCCGACACCGTCCTGAGTGGAAAAATTATCTCAATTAACAATTCGACGCTTACGGTAGAACGGTCCGTCGGACGGGCGCTCGAATCGCAGGCTGAAGTTGTCGCACAGTTTAGCTGGAAAAATCTCCAGACAGGTCAATATCTGATAGAAAACAAAACAATCTCCGCCACGGCCGCTTATTCGGAATTCCAGCAGCAAAGTTTTGATTACGCTTCAAAGAACGCTGCCAACAAACTTGCCGAGCGGATTGTAGAACAGATGCAGACAGGATGGTAACCAGAGCCGCAAGTGTAAACGAGCGGTCTTCAAAATCTTTAAACATATTTTTTTTGAGTTGATTAATGAGCAAGAAAAAAGGGCAGACTGCAAAACAAAACACAAACAAAACGAATAAACCGCAGATACCTCGCGGCGGCGGGAAAATACCTATGAAATGGGTTATTATGCTGGGCATTTTCTTTGTTTTTATGCTGACAATGAATCAGAATCCCAAACGGAGCAGAATAACAAACGATGAGTTTGAAAAATATATTGCCGAGGGAATGATAGAAAGCGTCGAACTTGGTGAGGCTGAAATTACCGGCGTTTTTAATACTGCCGGAATGCAGTCACGCCCAGTCAAGTCGCCAAAGGCCTTCAAGGTAAACTATCGCCCGGAAATGCTCGAAGGAATAACAAAACAGCTCCAGGACGCCAATATCAAATGGGTCGTTGCCGCCCCCCAGGTCTGGTTGCAGGTCTTAAACTGGATACTCCCTCTGGTGCTGATGATTGCATTTTTCTATTTTCTTTTTATGAGAAATGTCAAAAACGGCCCCGGCGGTATGCTGATGAACTTCGGAAGAAGCAAACACCGGATGCAGGGCAAAGAGCAAATGAAGGTAACTTTCGAAGATGTCGCGGGCATTGAAGAAGCAAAAGAAGAAGTCGCCGAAATCATCGAATTTCTCAGTCATCCGAAAAAATTCCATAAAATAGGCGGAAGAATACCAAGGGGCGTTCTGCTCGTCGGACCTCCCGGCTGCGGCAAAACCCTGCTTGCCAAAGCCATCGCTGGACAGGCGGGTGTACCGTTCTTCAGCATTTCAGGAAGCGATTTTGTCGAGATGTTCGTCGGCGTCGGCGCTTCGCGAGTACGCGATTTGTTCAAGAGCGCAAAGGACAATTCGCCCTGCATAATATTCCTCGATGAAATTGATGCCATCGGCAAAAAGCGGGGCCCCGGTTTTGTCAGCGGCGGACACGACGAAAGAGAGCAGACATTGAACGCCATTCTTGTCGAAATGGACGGCTTTGATACCAACGATCAGGTCATCGTAATGGCCGCGACCAACAGGGGAGATATTCTAGATAAGGCCCTTCCTCGCCCCGGCAGATTCGACAGGCAGGTTTATATTCCTCTGCCCGATGTTAAAGGCAGAACCGAAATTCTCAAAATTCACGCCCGCAAGATTAAGCTCGGCCCGGATGTCGACCTCGAAAGAATCGCCAAGGGAACGCCCATGTTCAGCGGCGCAGACCTTGAAGCAATTATAAACGAAGCAGCAATATCAGCTACAATGAGCAACAAAGACTTCGTCGAAATGGAAGACCTCGAAGAGGCAAGAGACAAAGTTCGATGGGGAAGAAAGAAAAGAAGCAGAGCCGTTGACCAGGCCGACAAGAAATTAACCGCTTATCACGAAGCTGGCCATACATTGGTGCAGTCTCTGCTCAAGGACGCTGACCCTTTGCACAAGGTGAGCATTATACCGCGGGGGCCGATGGGCGGAGCGACATTCTCGCTTCCGGAAAAAGATAGAACTCACTATACCAAAAAATACTGTATGGCGCAGATGCAGGTCTGCTTCGGCGGCAGAATTGCCGAAGAAATTTTCTGCGATGACATATCGAGCGGAGCACAGGCCGATATTCAAACCGCTACCGCTCTGGCAAGAGAAATGGTTCAGACCTGGGGTATGAGCGCAGAACTCGGCCCGATTGATTACAGCCCGCAGACCCAGGATGTTTATTTTGGCGTCGGCGGACAGGACCATTCGCAGAAGACCGCCGAGATCATTGACAATGAAGTCAAAAAATTCATAGACGACTCTTACAAAGCCGCCAGAGAAATCATAGAAAACAACCGTGAAAAGCTCGAAACTATTGCACAGGCGCTGCTGAAATATGAAACACTCGATGCTGCCGAGGTCAAGACGATACTCGACGGCGGTGCCTTGAATAAGCCGACGGTCGGAGACCTGCTCAAAGCTGAACAGGAAAAGACGCCGTCGTCAGCGGATGAAAAATCTGAAAAAAAACCGGAACCGCCGGTTTCATCCGAACAGTAATAATTTAAAAATATTTAGCCCGCCGTTTTACGGCGGGTTCTATAACAATGCGAAAAAAAGATTTTTTACTATTTTCGATAATCACGGCAACTTTATTTTTTTCAAACGCTTTTGCCGTCGAAAAAATTGACGATGACTTCGTCAAAATAGAGCTTTTCTTTCAGCATAATCCCATCGCACCGGATTCTAACAGTCTTTTGCAGATAAAATTCAAACTTGCAAAGAACTGGCATTTTTACGCCGACCCCTGCACCGCTCCGAAAGATATGTATTTAAAAGTTTTGCCCTCAGGAGGGGGACTTTCTTTTGGCAAACCGCTTATCCCGCAGGGCAATGATTATTTTGATAAAGTTACCGGCAAAAAACTTCGCGTTTACAGCGACAGTTTCAGTATTTACATTCCCTTTACCGCAGGCCCCGACAGCCGAATCGCTGATGTAAATGTTGCAGTAAAAGGTCTTGCCTGCTCTGAGCAGTTATGCCAGCCGGCATTGTACGATCTTGGCAAAAAACTTGAGATTTCAAAATCCGCCGATATGACTCGCCCGGCGTTTGCAATTTCCGACATCGGCTCAGAGGCAAAAATTCTTCAAACCGCCCCGACAATCGCATTGTCCCTCGCTATCGCCGCCGGATTGCTCCTCAATGTTATGCCCTGCGTCTGGCCGATTCTGCCCATTATAGTTATGCGTTTGGTTGGTCAGTCAAAACAGAGCAAGGCAAAAAGCATCGCTATGGGGCTTTCGTTCGCCCTTGGAATCATTCTTTTTTTCATCGCCCTTGCCGCACTCAACATAATTCTAAAACTCAGCTTCGGAATAGTTTTTCAGTGGGGAGATCAGTTCAGAAATCCAGCATTCGTCATTGCAATGGCACTGCTGATGGCGACCCTTGCGATGTATATGTTCGGCCTGTTTTCTTTCGGAATACCCGCTTCGGTCTCCGGCAAAGGCGACCAATCAGGCGGCTTTGTCGGCTCTGTCGCAACCGGATTTCTTGCCGCCGTCCTCAGTACCCCTTGCAGTTTTGCGATTCTTACATTCGTACTCGCCTGGGCACAGACTCAGCCGATACCTCTTGCGACAATTACAATTCTGCTCATCGGCATCGGAATGGCTCTGCCCTATGTGATATTAACGGCGATGCCGAAGCTGCTCGAAAAAATTCCAAAACCCGGCAGATGGATGGAGCTCTTCAAACACGCGACGGGGTTTATCCTGCTCGCAATCGGAATAAAACTGCTCGAAGCGATACCGAGCGCAAAAATAATACCCGTTCTATATTATATAATCGTTCTGGCAGTGTGCCTTTGGATGTGGGGCGTTTGGGTGCAATACCATACCCCTAAAACGAAAAAATGGCTCATAAGACTGGTCGCGATTGCTTTGGCGGTTACGCTGGGTTTTATATTTTTGTCCGAGCCGGAAAAAAGCCTCATCGACTGGCAGCCCTATGATGCGCAGGTCATCGCCTCGGCACAAAGGGAAAACCGTCCCGTGCTTATAAAATTCACCGCCGACTGGTGTTTTTCCTGCAAGATTCTGGACAAGACGGTTTATTCCAGCGCGAAAATCGCCGAGCTGATTAAGCAGAAGGGCGTTCTCGCGATAAATGCCGATACGACTGAATTTCATTATCCCGCTTCTGTAGCTCTTAAAGATATTTATAAAGAACCCGCCGTACCGGTTACAATTTTGCTTCTGCCCGACAAAACCGAACCTGTTCACCTGCCTGGGAATCTTATAAAGCCCAAGCTCGTAAAAAATTTAGAGACATTGAAAAATAAAGGCCGCCTCTAAAAACTTGTCCTCACGAAAGTGGGGATGTTATTGCCAGGAGCGCAGCGACGAATCAATCTCTATTATTGTTTTGGCCTAAGCCATCCCCAAGCGGACAAAAACGAGATTCTTCGCCCGCCTTCGGCGGACTCAGAATGACAGTCTCATTTTTAGAGATACCCTTAAAGAGTAAAGATTTTCATTTCTAAAAAAACCGTGCATTACGAATCTGATTTGGTAGAATACCTCCGATAGAAGTAGATTTGGAACAGCTTAAATGCAATTAATAAAATTTATCAGGGAATTTTTGAAGCACCCCAAAGAAGTCGGAGCGGTAGCGGAAAGCTCGGTTTTTCTGGCCAGAAAAATGGCTCGGCAGATGAAAGGCGCGACCAATGTTATTGAATTCGGCCCCGGCACAGGTTCTATCACGGCGGAAAT
>JAQTQF010000136.1 GCA_028712345.1 Phycisphaerae bacterium
GCGGAGCGTTTCGTCAATTGCTTTTTGCATCGCATCGGTAACTTTATCCGCATAGAGAAAGACCTTGGCATCAACATTTCTCGCGGTTCTGCCGATAGTTTGTATCAGCGAGGTCTGGCTCCGCAGGAAGCCCTGCTTATCAGCATCGAGAATAGCGACAAGCGAAACCTCCGGCAAATCGAGCCCTTCCCGCAGCAGATTTATGCCCACCAGTACATCAAATTCGCCCCCTCGCAGGGCACGGAGAATCTCGACCCGTTCAAGGGTTTTTACTTCGCTGTGAAGGTATCGGCAGCGATAGCCTTTTTTGGTTATATACGAGGACAAATCCTCGGCAAGCCTTTTGGTAAGCGTCGTAACAAGCACTCGCTGGTTTGCCTTGATTCGTTCTTCAATCTGGCCGAGCAGATGAGGCACCTGATTGGAAGCCGGATGAACGAAAATTTCCGGGTCAAGCAGACCTGTCGGCCTTATCACCTGCTCAACAACGGCACCTTTGCTTAAATCCAATTCAAACTCCACCGGCGTCGCCGAAACAAATATAACTTTTTTCCAATTGTCCTGAAATTCCTCAAACCTCAAAGGCCTGTTATCAAGAGCGCTTGGCAGTCTGAAGCCGTGTTCGATTAAGACTTCTTTCCTGCTCTTGTCGCCGGCGTGCATCGCCCGAATTTGGGGTATCGTCGCGTGCGACTCATCGATAAACAAAAGAAAATCATCGCCGAAATAATCGATTAAGGTATAGGGCCTTGTCCCCGGCACAAGTCCGGTTAAATGCCTCGAATAATTCTCTATCCCGCTGCAGAATCCGACCTCCTTGAGCATTTCAATATCATACATCGTCCTTGCCGCAAGTCTCTGGGCTTCGAGAAGTTTGCCGTCCTGTCTCAATTTCATAAGCCGCTCGGCAAGTTCGGCTTTAATGCTTTCGGTCGCAAATTCGATTCTGTCGGCGGGCATTACATAATGACCTGCCGGATAGATAAAAATCTGCTCGTCGGACGATAAAATTTCGCCGCTGGTCGGATTGATATAATTTATCTTTTCAATTTCATCGCCGAAAAACTCGAACCTGACGGCAAATGATTCGTAGCTCGGCCAAAGTTCCACAATATCGCCGCGAACTCGAAAACTGCCGCGTTTAAAATCCATATCGTTTCTTGCGTATTGAATATCGGCAAGCCTTTCGAGCAGACCATTGCGTTCGATAGTTTCGCCGGTTTTTACGGTTACAACGCTGGCCTTATAATCCTCCGGAGAACCTAATCCGAAAATGCACGAAACCGATGCAACAATGATAACATCTTTCCGGCTCGTCAGCGAAGCGGTGGCGGCAAGCCGCAGCCTGTCAAGCTCGTCGTTTCTTGACGCATCCTTTTCGATATAAATATCCCGCTGCGGTATATACGCTTCAGGCTGATAATAATCGTAATAGCTTACGAAATACTCGACGGCGTTATTCGGAAACAGCTCTTTAAATTCCTCATAAAGCTGAGCGGCGAGGGTTTTATTATGGCTGATTACAAGTGTCGGCCTCTGATGGCGGGCGATGACATTGGCCATTGTAAATGTTTTGCCGCTGCCGGTTACGCCGTAGAGGGTCTGGAACGCCCTGCCGTTTTCGAGGCCGCTGACGAGCTGCTTTATCGCTTCAGGCTGGTCGCCCTTAGGCTTGAAATTGGAAATTAGTTTAAATTCCGCCATATTCTTATTTTAACCGCAGACCTGTCCTGAGTCCAGTCGAAGGATTTCGCAAACCTGTCCCGAGCCATGTCGAGGGATTTCACGGTTTATTTTGGATATCGGTTAGCCCAGCCGTCACGGAGAAGACCTACTTTGCCTCGATGTAGGCCTGCAATGACCTAATGCAAGTCAACAATTGCCCGATGTAAGCCTGCATTTACCAAATGTAAGTCAACAATTGCCCAATGTAAGCCTGCAATGACCCAATGTAAGCTTACAATTACCGAATGTAAGTCTGCTCTGACCTAAAGTAGGCTTGATTTAGCTCAGATGAAGCTTGATTTAGGTAAAAGTAAATTGACTTATCGGCCTTTTTGACCTGCAAATCGGTATTTTTGGCCTGAAAATGAGGATTTGACCGCAGATTACGCTGATTTCACAGATTTTATTTTCGTAATGTATCGATACAGACAAGTTCGCCGGTTTTGTCTTTGTATTTCCAGAATCGCCAGCCGTTGATTTTTTTCTTTTTGGTAACGGCTATTCCCGCCATTGAGGGACTGTCGAAAAAGTTGCCATTAAATTTTATTCTGCCATTTCGATAGACCCATGCCTTGCATTCTTTGTCTTTATAATTTGCATAGATTACTTTCCCCTGCTGAAAATAACCTTGTAAAGGCCTCTCATTGGTTTTGTTAATTTTTCTTTTTTTAATTCTACCGGCAGGTTTACTTCTACCGCCAATTATTCCGCCAAGCCGTTTCTCCCATTCTTCAATCAGTCTATTTTTAAGCAAAGGCCTTAAATCTTTCGACTGTTTAAGTTTTCCTCTGACTTTGTTTCCTTTCGGGTAAGAAATTCTAAGCACTAAAGACTCAATTTCCTTTATATGGTCTTCCTTGCGAATAATGTAAAGGCTGAAATGCGTCCATTTATTCTGATGCCCGTCTTTAGTGTGGGCGTTTATCCTGCTCTTTAAGTTTCTCGCAAGGCCGACATAGTAAAGCCTGTCTTTTTTAAAAAGGGCATATATTCCCTGATTGCCTCTTATCAAGTCGGTAATGACGGATTTGTAATCTTCAAAAACTTCCGAACCAATCTTTTCGAGATGGCCGGCAATTATCGACCGTGCTTTACGCTTTTTCTTTTTCGTCATATTTTCCTCATATAAGGTACAGGATTACCACGATAGTATCTATTAAAACTCTCTTTTTGTCAACAAATTCAGTTATCAGCGAAATCAGCGTCTGAATCCTTTGTGCCTTGGTGTCTTCGTAGCTATAGTTTTAGATTTTGACTTTTGGTTTTGGACTTTCAGCTTTAACTTTTAAGCTAAATTTTGACCTACGGCTGATTGGTATCAGGAATGACTTCCGTGGTATCTTCGAGATAGGCTTTGCCCTGCGTGTAAAAGGTAAGATGGTATTGGAGTGCACCTTTAATCTCCGGCTGACCGGCGGCATCAGCAGCGGTCATAGCCTTTTGAACAGTATCTATCGCCTCGGTGAATTTTCCCGCAGAAGCATAAGCTGCCGCCAGCGTGCCTATAACGGCGGGGTCTCGATAATCTGTCAATTCGCAGGCGCGGCGGGCAAGACCGATCGCCCCGTTCATATCATAGTCTTTCAGTTCGTAACGGGTAGCTGTCAGCCAGGCAAGATTATTCGCAGGGACATACCAATCGGGTTTAAGCCCCCCGGCTATACGAAATTGCTCAACAGCTTCATAGCCCCTTCCATTCAAAACGAGGAGATTGCCGAGATTATTGTGAGCCTCGGCAGAGCCGGGATCAAGCTGCACAGCCTTAGCAAAACTATCGAGAGATTCTGCGAACCTGCCCTGCTTCTGCAAAACAATACCAAAGTTATAATGCGCCAACGCGTGGTTTGGTTTTAACTGAAGCGATTTTTTCAAATATTCCGCCGCCTGTGTGAGATTACCCTCATTGGTCAAAGCACAGCCCATGCCAAGAACGGCATCCGCGTGGCTCGGCGCAATTTGAAGCGCCTTTTTATAATACTCAATCGCAGGAGCAACCTCACCCCTCGTGCGAAGATCGTCCGCAAGACTGGTGTATGCAATATAATTATTTTCCGTTACCGCCAGAGCACGCGAAAAAAGAGTAGAGCTGTTTTTCCAATAGCCTATCTGCTTGTGTGTACATATTCCCATAGCTGTCAGTACAATTGCCGCAGATATGGCGAGAATAATTTTTCGATGCAGCCATTTTGAAAGAAGTTCGGACAAGCCCCATGCGAGCATTATGAAAAGGCCTATATACGAAATATATGTGTAACGGTCGGCTATGGATTGTCCGCCGGTTTGAACCAGACCTATAACGGGAACAAGTGTTCCGACGAACCAAAACCAGCCGACAAAAAGATATTTTTGCTTTTTTGCAAGGCGAATCACAAAAAATGACACCGCCAGTACTACTAAAATACAAATCGCCACCTGCCAAAACACAAAGCTATCGGCATCATAGGGATAAAACACGGCAAGATTTCGCGGCCAAAACATTTTCCCCACATATCTGGCATAAGACAAAAAGACATTGGCAATTCTGCTTTCCAGAGAGAGGATATTGATATCGGCTACCGCCCCGCCTCTTCGCTGAACAAAAAATGTGATTACGCTTGAAACCGCAGCCAGAACGAAAAAGGGAACTTTTTCAAGAACAAGAAAACCGAAAGTTTTTTGAGATGCATCTGTCTTTTTCTTTTTGACGGTCCCGAACCTACCCATCGGCCAGTAATCAAGAAGCAAAAGCACAAACGGCAGCGTAACAAGCATAGGTTTGGCCATAAGACCAAATGCAAAGATCATAAGTGTCGTAATATATCGAAATACAGATGCGCGTTTGGCATAGCCAATATAAGAGGCCAGAGTAAGCAGCAGGAAAAATGTGCTTAAAACATCCTTGCGTTCAGATATCCACGCCACTGATTCAATATGCATAGGGTGAATCGCAAAGGCCGCTGCGACAAATGCGCTCGGCCATAGCGAGCCGGTCATTTTTTTGAGAACTGCAAACAGCAGCAGCGTATTTGCAATGTGAAAAAACAGATTTATTAAATGTATTTTACCGGAATCGGCGCCAAACAACTGACAATCGAGCATAAGCGAAAGCCATGTCAAAGGATGCCAGTTGGCCGAATGACCGGTTGTAAATGCCCAAAGAACACCATCGGAGTTCAAGCCGTTGAAAACATACGAATTGTCAGAAATATATGTATTATCGTCATAATTGATAAAATCAAAATTGCGAACCTGCCAAAAGACCGACAGAACACTCAGCGTCAGTGCAAAATAAATAAAAATAAGAATAAATTTCTTCATAGCTTCAGATATAAATATACTCTCTCGAAAAGATGTAAAAAATCGTCATTCTGAGCGAAGCGAAGAATCTTCGATTATCACACCTTACAGATTCTTCGGCTAAAGCCTCAGAATGACACCTGTAAATGAAAGATGTTTCAATAAAACAATATAAATACAGTGTATTGATAGAACAATTTATTGTCAAGAGCGAGCTAAAAATGGAAACGGGCAGGTCTTTTGGACCCGCCCGTTTCCTTAACTGCTCTTTAGAAATCAAACGACCTTTTGCCGTCTTAATTTCTTTTTTACGGCTGATTTAGTGATTGATGGTAAATGT
>JAQTQF010000137.1 GCA_028712345.1 Phycisphaerae bacterium
TTTTCTTGCCCGTCTTGGATATCGGCCAAAAGTATTCGAAGCGGAGCAAAGGCCGGGCGGAATGCTTATCCAGACTATTCCGGCTTATCGTCTGCCTCGTGAAATCGTAGCGAGGGAAATAAGGATGATAGAGAGAATGGGCGTTGATATCGAAACCGGCAAAAGGCTGGGCAGGGACTTTACTTTAAGCGAACTTCGCCGGCAGGGTTATGAAACGGTTTTTGTTTCCGTAGGTTCTCCGGAAGGAGTAAGACTGGATATTGCCGGCAGCGACGCTAACGGCGTAACGGATGCGATAAGCTTTTTGAAGAATTATAATTTCAAAGGCTCGGTGCCTGTGGGTCAGAAAGTTGTTGTAATCGGCGGCGGCAACGCGGCCATAGATGCGGCCCGTACGGCAGTGCGTCTCGGCGCCAGGAATGTTACTATCGTTTACAGAAGAACGATGGAAGATATGCCGGCGTTTCTGGAAGAAATTGAAGACGCCTTGAACGAAGGTATTACAATCAAAGCTCTCACCAATCCGGACGAAATTATTACCGCTGACGGCAAGGCTGTCGGCGTTAAATGTCATTCTATGAAACCCGGCAAATTCGACAAGACAGGAAGACGCCGACCTGAAAAAGACGGCAGAACTTTTGTTGTAGATGCTGACCAGGTAATTTTTGCCGTCGGCCAGACGCTTGACTCCTCATCGCTGTTCGACCATGATGAACTTCAGCCAATCAGCGGCTACAGAATAATGACCGATTCTATGACGGGTCAAACTTCAATTCCGTGGCTGTTCTGCGGCGGTGATGCCGCCAGCGGCCCGTCGTCCGTGATACACGCGGTTGCAAATGGAGAATGTGCGGCTGTCGGTATGGATGAATATCTGACCGGCGAAAATCACGCCTTCTGGCGAATTCAGCAAATGGTCAATACGGCCTTCGATGTAAATGCTGACCCTGTTTCTTATCCGAGAGTGAAGATGCCTGTTCTTCCTGTTGAAAGGCGCAGAGATAATTTTAATGAAATTGAATTGTCATGGGTAGAAGCTGAGGCGATAAGACAGGCACAAAGATGTCTTCGCTGTGATTATGGTAAAACAGTAATAGCCGAAAGGAGCTAATGAAATATGATTTCAGTGTATATAAACAGTATCAAAGTCGAAGTAAATGAAGGGGCGACAATTTTAGACGCGGCCAATAAAGCCGGGATTAAAATTCCTACGCTTTGCCATGTGGAAGGCAAGACCCCTCGCGGGGCATGCCGAGTTTGCGTTGTCGAAGTCGAAGGCGCCAGAACTCTTATCGCGTCCTGCTGCACTCCGGCTGCGAATAATATGAAGGTTAGGACGAATACTAAACGGGTGCGTAATGCCAGACACAATATCGTTGAACTTCTGCTCTCCGAACACGACGGCGACTGCAAGACCTGCAACCGCAATGATAATTGCGAACTGCAAAAGCTGGCCAGGGAGTTAGGCATCGAAGATGTTCGCTATCAGGGCGAGAAGACCGCAAAAACTATTGACGATTCGACTCCCGCGATTACGAGAGACAGCGGCAAATGTATCAAGTGTCGTAGATGCGTTACGGTTTGCAGCGAAGTCCAGACAGTCGGTTCGCTTTTCCCGCAGGGACGGGGATTTCAGACGACTATCGGGCCGGCTTTTGCGTGCGAATTAGACGGAGTGGTTTGTATCCAATGCGGCCAGTGCGCGGCGATTTGTCCGGTCGGGGCGATTAGCGAGAAAAACCATATCGATGATGTATGGGCGGCACTTGACAATCCTGAGAAATTTGTCGTGGTTCAGACCGCACCGGCGATAAGAGCTGCTTTGGGCGAATGTTTCGGTAATGAGCCGGGGACACTGGTTACCGGCAAAATGGTTACCGCTTTGCGTCAGCTCGGATTTGACGGAATTTTCGATACTAACTTTACCGCTGACCTTACTATTCTCGAAGAAGGCACCGAGCTTTTGGTGAGATTGAAAAAAGCAATCGTCGATAAAGAGAAAGTTGCTCTGCCGCAGTTTACGAGCTGCTGTCCGGGCTGGATAAAATTCGCCGAGCATTACTATCCGCAGATATTGCCGAATCTGTCCAGCTGCAAATCGCCGCAGCAGATGTTTGGCTCGGTCGCAAAAACTTATTACGCCGACAAAATCGGCAAAAAGCCCGAAGATATTGTTGTTGTTTCCGTTATGCCTTGCACGGCCAAAAAGTTTGAAAATCAGCGTCCGGAGATGAACGACAGCGGTTTGCGGGATGTGGATTATGTTTTGACGACTCGCGAACTGGGCAGAATGATTAATCAGGCGGGTATCGATTTTAATTCTCTGCCCGACGACAAGATGGATTCACTACTCGGGCTTTCCTCCGGTGCAGCCGATATTTTCGCAAACAGCGGAGGCGTTATGGAGGCGGCAATTCGTACCGTTTACGAAATTGTTACGGGCAGAGAACTGCCTATGGAAAATCTGCATATTAAACCGATTATGGGACTTGATGGTGTAAAGAAAGCCTCTTTAAAAATCGAAGGAACGGTAAAAGAATGGTCATTTCTCGAAGGCGTGGAGTTAAAGGTCGCGGTAACACACAGCCTGAGCAACGCACGGAAAATTATTGAAGCGACAGAGGCCGGAGAAGTACTTCATTTTATCGAAGTTATGGCTTGTCCCGGCGGGTGCATCGGCGGCGCAGGTCAGCCGAGATTTACCGACGACAATGTCAGGCTGAAAAGGATTGAAGCTATTTACAAAGAAGATGAAGGCAAAAAAATGCGCAAGTCGCATGAAAATCCTGAGATTGCTCAGATATACAAAGAATTTCTGGGTAAGCCGCTCGGTCATAAATCGCACGAGCTGCTGCATACCGGCTATAAACCAAGAGTTTAATGATTTAACGGTGCTCTAATGAAAACAGTAGAAAATACGGAATTTAATAACGCCGAAACCTGGATTCGAGACAGGATAAAGCCTGAGCAGATAACCAAATATCTGAATAACGGTAAATGTTTTATCGATTCGGAAAAGATTGAAGTCGCTCTGAGGTCAAACACAAATTCCGACAAGACCAGAGTTATGGAGATACTCCAAAAATCTTTAGCTATTGAAACATTGACCCCTGATGAAACTGCCTGTCTGCTTAATGTTGAAGATGCTGAATTGCTGGCCCAGATGGAACAAACGGCCGCTAAAGTGAAGAGAAAGGTGTATGACAACCGAATTGTAACTTTTGCTCCGCTATATGTCAGCAATCTCTGCGTTAATGATTGTTTGTACTGTGGCTTTCGGAAAAGTAACAAGACCGCTAAAAGAAAGCGTCTGAATTTTGACGAAATTAAGAGAGAAACGGAAGTTTTGGTCGGTCAGATTGGTCATAAACGGCTGATTGTCGTATTCGGCGAAGATTCACAAACGGATGTGGATTATATTGCCGAGACGATACAGGCTATATCCGAGGTGAAAGTAAAAACCAAAAAAGGCTTTAGTCAGATTCGGCGGTCCAATGTCAATGCCGCGCCGATGTCTATCGAAGAATTAAAAATCCTTCACGAAGTTGGTATAGGGACATTTCAGGTTTTTCAGGAAACCTATCACCGCAAGACTTACGAGAAAGTGCATCCGCAAAATACCCTTAAGGGCGATTATCTATGGCGGCTGTACGCTATGCACAGAGCAATGGAAGCCGGCTGTGATGATGTTGGAATCGGCGCATTATTCGGACTTTATGACTGGAAATTTGAAGTGATGGCGCTTTTGAATCACGCAGTAGAGCTTGAGGCAAAATTCGGAATAGGGCCTCACACAATATCTTTTCCGAGGCTTGAGCCTGCGGACAATACGCCTTTTACGCAGAATCTTAAATACGCCGTAGGTGACAGGGATTTTAGAAAACTTGTTACGGTAATTCGTCTGGCTGTTCCTTACACAGGGATGATTCTAACTGCCCGCGAAAATGCTGAAATGAGAAGAGAAATTCTGCCTCTTGGCTGCACTCAAACAGACGCTTCATCCAAAATCGGGATAGGTTCTTATGCTAATATAGCCGACAGCCAGCAGGGAAACAAACAGCAGTTCATCCTCGGCGACATTAGAAGTCTTGATACGGTGGTCAGAGAATTAGCCCAGAGCGGTTACATTACTTCTTTTTGCACCGCAGGCTACAGATGCGGCAGAACTGGAGAGAAGATTATGAACTTGCTTAGATGCGGCAAGGAGGGACAGTTCTGCAAGCTTAACGCGGTAATTACATTCAGGGAATGGCTTGATGATTTTGCGAGCCCGGAAACTATAGCTATTGGTGAAAAAATAATCGCCAAAGAGATTCAGGAAATAAAAGAAAGGATGCCGTCAGTATATCCTCAGCTTATGAATTTTTACGAACAGACCAGAGCTGGACAGCGAGATATATTTTTTTGATTCAGCCAAATGAATATTAAAAGAATACAGTCCGTTATTGAAAGAGTATTCGCTGCTGATATTCCTAACCGCGGCGATATCGAGCATCTGCTTTCTCTGGAAGATGAGAAGCAAACAGAGATGCTCTTTAACTATGCCGATGCGGTCAGAAAACAGTTTGTCGGCAATGAAATTTTGCTGAGGGGTTTGGTAGAATTTTCGAACTATTGCAGAAACGCCTGCTGGTATTGCGGTCTGAATAAATATAACAAAGAACTTCAGAGGTATCGGCTGAGCAGCGATGAAATAATGGGCGCAGTGGAAAATATTGTCGCCGCTGGAATAAAAACGGTTGTTTTGCAATCCGGCGAAGATGAAGGTCTCGACGGATATTGGTTGAAAGAGCTGATAGAATGTATCAAATCAAAATTTGATATTGCCGTTACGCTTTCTGCAGGAGAGAGAAGTTACGAAGAGTATGAACTCTGGAGGCAGGCTGGCGCCGAGAGATACTTACTGAAAATAGAAACTACCGACAAAGGTCTCTATTGGAATCTGCATCCGCAAATGGATTTTGAAAACAGAATAAAATGTTCGAGACATCTTAAAAGTCTTGGCTATCAGAATGGTTCGGGGAATCTTGTCGGGCTTAAGGGCCAAACAATAGAGTCTCTGGCTGAAGATATAATATTCTTCAAAAAAGAAGGCTTTGATATGATTGGTATCGGGCTTTTCATTCCGCACAAGTCAACGCCGCTGAAAGACGAGCCGTTAGGCGACATAAAATTGGTATTGAAAGTGCTGGCGGTAACCCGGATAGTAACAAAAGATGCCCACTTGCCGGCAACGACTGCCGTGGGTAGTATTGGAAATAATGACGCAAGGCTTCTGGCGCTCAAGGCTGGCGCCAATGTCCTTATGCCGAATTTTACGCCGCAGCCTTACAAGAA
>JAQTQF010000138.1 GCA_028712345.1 Phycisphaerae bacterium
AGTAAAAGATATAATGAAATGAATCTTCGGGACATAATCGCTCTCCTAAAACATCTCTCTTTATTCTCTCAACGCCCTGTGCTGTGCGTTTCCCTGATGGGCCCACATATCCCAACCGGCAACATCGAAAAATACTCTACCCCCCCCCCATCAATGTCAATAAATTTTTTGGGAATTTTTAAAATATTGGGTATCTCTAAAAATATTACTTGTCATTCTGACCCCTTAGGGGGAAGAATCTTGTCTTATTCATTAAACAGATGCTTCGTCCGCCTTCGGCGGACTCAGCATGACAAAGAAGCAGGAATGACAAATCTGAAGGTTTATTTTTTGAAACGGCACTAATTTGCAAAAAAATGCGTTTTTTACAGTCTGCTCTTCATTTGTTCGAGTTTTGTCGCCTCTGCAAGTGTCTTTTTCTCTTTGCGAGTCAACGAAGCTATGCCCTGCATATTGACTTTTTCCAAAATCCTGTCAACTTCTTTTTGCAGTTCGCCGTAAGCCCTGAACCTCTTTTCCCAGTCGTCCGAATGAATAGCGGGTTTGTATCTGTTCCTGAATCTCGGCCACAGATATACATAGCCCGCTCCGGCAGCCATACCTGCCAAATGGGCAGCGTCACCGCCGGCATTGGCTGCACCGGTAAAAATGCTGATGATATAAACTGCCGTTAAAATCAGAGCGGCCACACGAATCGGCACCGGAAAAAACATAAAAAATACGACAAACTGCGGAAAGAGAATCGCACAGGCAGCAAGCATTCCGAGTATCGCGCCCGATGCGCCAACAAGAACGCCGGGGCGGACGATACCCAATGTCGAAAGCAGAATGTAAAACACTCCGCCCGCTGCGCCGCAGAGGAGATAAAAATTTAGAAATTTTTTACTGTGCCAGTACCGCTCAAGGGTCGGTCCTAAAAAGTACAGGCCTATCATATTGAAAGCCAGATGCCAGATATTCGTCGGGTCGTGCAGGAACTGATAGCCGATTAGCCGCCAAACCTGAAAACATCGTGCAGGCGAGGTCGAATCGACGCTAAACCATTCATAAATGAGTTCGCCCAGAGGTTTTACAATAATACTGAACATAAAGACGCTTACATTTATAATCAGAAGCATTCTGACTACAGGCGTAAGCTGTGGAAACCGCATCTGCATTTGCGGTCGAGACTGGTCCTGGTAATCGGAGCGGGAATAATCCCTGTCGTAAATACTCATAAATTGTTCCAAAAATATTATTTTATTATATAATATCGGAAAAGTTACCATTTATTCAAAGAGAAAATTTCAAAATGGCCGATTTTAGTTACTTAGCCAAAGAATTATCGATTCTTAAGCGGGATAATCTGCTGCGACAACTGCTGCAAATCGATTCTGCTGCCGGGTGCACGATCAAAATCGGCAATGCCAAAAAGGTGCTTTTCTGCAGTAATAACTACCTTAATCTTGCAGAGGATCACCGGATAATCGCCGCGGCGAAGGACGCGATGGACAAATTCGGTTTCGGTTCTGCGTCATCGAGACTTATAAGCGGCACGATTAGTCCGCATGTCGAACTGGAAAAAGCTATTGCTGAAATGTTTAACAAGAAATCGGCTCTCGTCTTTCCGACAGGATTTATGACAAATCTTGCGATACTGCAAACCATACCGCAAAAAGGAGACTTGCTGCTTTTGGACAAGCTCGACCACGCCTCGATTATTGACGCGGCAAAAGGCTCAGATGCGGAATTCAGGACTTATCACAGAGGGCAGTTGGACAGAATAGAAAAATTTCTCGCTTCGGACAAATACAACCGCAGGTTCATCGTAACCGAAAGCATCTTTTCGATGGACGGCGATTTTGCGGATTTGGAAAAACTCGTCGAGCTTAAGAAAAAATATAATGCGTACCTAATAGTCGATGAGGCTCACGGATTCGGCTGTCTGGGTCGAAGCGGCGCAGGATTGGGCGAAGAACTCGGTATCCTGAATGAAATTGATATTGTCGTTGCGACATTGAGCAAATCTGCCGGCTGTATGGGCGGATTTTTAGCTGCCGAAAAGAGTGTGATTGATTACCTTATAAATAGGGCAAGACCGTTTATATATACGACTGCGCCGCTGATATGCAATTCCGCCGCCGGGTTGCGGGCGATTGAACTCATCAAAAACGCAAAAGACAAAAGGGAAAAGTTAAAACAGAACGCCAACTATTTGAGGAACAAATTAAAATCGCTCGGCCTCAACACCGGCACAAGCACAAGCCATATAATCGGCGTTATCATTGGTGATAATGAAAGAACGGTTCAGATTTCGAAGCGGCTTTTTGAGAATGGTTTTTTGGTAATTGCGATTCGTCCGCCGACAGTCGCGCCGGGCACGGCACGGCTGAGAATCTCCGTCCAGTCTGACCACACGAAAGAGCAGATGGACTCGCTCTGCGATGCAATAGCAATTGAAAATTAAAGGTTGAAAAATGAGCCGTAAAGAGTAAAATCTGTGGAAATATGCCAATTTTTAATGATATAAATTTAGATAATTGAAAAGAGTCGGAAGTCTGGACGGATAGCCTTTGGCTCATTTCCGAAAGAGACAAATCTGGAAAACACGACGGTTTTTATCACGGCAATTTTGTGCCGCAAATTCCCCATCAGCTTATTTTACGATATACAAAGAAAGATGACATTGTCTTTGACCCGTTCGTGGGAAGCGGAACAACAGCATATGAAGCAGAGAGTTTAAAAAGGAATTTTATCGGTATAGACATTCAGGAACAGCTTATTAAACATATCAAAAGCAAGGTTGAGCCTAAAGATAATTTTTGCGGTCTGATTACCGGGGATAGTACCAAGCCTGAAACTTTTGAAAAAACAAAGGAAGTTTTGGACGCACAACAAAAAAAGAATGTGCAATTGGTTATTTTGCATCCTCCTTATGGCGACATAATCAAATTTAGTGATTTGGAGGGTGATTTGTCCAATTCCAAGTCGCTGAATGATTTTTTGGGCAGATTTTCACTGGTTTTGAAGAATACTATTGATATATTAGAGAAAGGTAGATATTTAACCATCGTAATAGGCGATAAATATACTGCCGGCAGATGGATCCCACTTGGGTTTTATTGCTTAAATGAGGCTCAAAAATTGAGCCTGACCTTAAAAAGTATTGTTACTAAATTTCCACGGGTTAAAACCCGTGGGATTTACCGCAACAGGCATTGCCTGTCCACCTTTGGCGGATAACTTCATCTACGGGTTGAAACCCGTAGAATTGCGGCAGAATATTAAAAGATTTGCAAGTTTTGTTTGGAATAGCCAGAACATGGCAGAATGATGGGTATGGATGGAGCAAAAAGAGTGGAAACATGAAAAAAACACATTCAATAGTTCTATTTAACCAAAAGCAGATTCGTCGTTTTTATAACGAAGACGAGGAAAAATGGTATTTTTCTATTGTAGATGTCGTAGAGATATTGACGGACAGCGAAAATCCGGCAGTTTACTGGCGAGTATTGAAAAAACGCCTAAAAGATGAAGGCTCAGACCAAACCGTTACAAAATGTAACGGTTTCAAAATGCTCGCTGCGGACGGCAAAATGCGACTAACGGATGTGGCTGATACAGAAGTGCTTTTGAGACTTATTCAATCAATACCCTCTCCAAAGGCTGAGCCCTTTAAATTGTGGCTTGCAAAGGTCGGATACGAACGGATAGAAGAAACCGAAGACCCTGAACTTGCTTTTGACAGGGCGATGAAAACATACCTGCAAAAAGGTTATTCCAAAGAGTGGATAAATCAACGATTAAAGAGTATCGAAGTTCGCAAAGAATTGACCGACGAATGGCACGAACGAGGGATGAAAGAAGGTCTGGAATACGCGATATTGACGAATGAGATTACGAGAGCGTGGGCGGAACGAAGCGTAAAAGAGTACAAAAAGCTTAAGGGGCTGAAGAAAGAAAACCTAAGAGATAATATGACAAATCTCGAATTGGTATTGAATATGCTTGCTGAAGTTTCAACGGCGGAAATATCCAAAAAGAAAAAGCCAAAAGGCCTGGAAAATAATAAACAGATCGCCAAAGAAGGAGGATTTGCGGCAAAGAAGGCAAGATTAGAAATAGAAAAGCAGACAGGCGAAAGCGCTATAACCTCTAAAAGTTCGAAATTTTTGAAGGCGAAACAAAAACCTGTTTTACCCGATAATAAATGACCAAGAGCATAAAGTTTTTAACGAAGACATAAATAAAATGTCCGAAAAAATTAAAGGCTAAATATGATAATCCAGTAATTCACGGTAAAACCGGGTTGCGAGAATATCAAAATCAGAAATCGCTTTATTGCTCAAGAGCACAAGTAAAAAAAACATTTAGAGATTTAATTTTAAAAGCAAAAGTAAAATATATATTTTTGAGCTATAACAATGAAGGTTTGATGTCCTTGGATGATATAAAAGAGACAATGAGTCTGCGGGGCAAATACGGGTATTTTACTAAAAATTATAATAGATTCAGGGCGGATAGACCTGAAAACAGGGAATACAAATCCAGCAAAACTGTTGAGTATCTGCATTATGTAGCTTGTAATTAGCAATTAGCCAATTATCATCGTGAACACGGCGCCTGCTTCATTTTGCCGAAAACGATAATAAGCAGAATAGACAAAATAAAAAGTGCTATGCTCAAATTCTGTGAAATTGTCAGGCCGTTGGCACCGATGGGGTTATCGTCCCGCAAAAACTCAATAAGGAAACGCATCGTGCCGTAAACTATAAACAGCAGTCCGAATGTTATACCGCTGCGGAAGAAAAACGGTACACGCCCGCCTTTCTTTTGCAAACGCATCCCTTTTTTGCGGTGCAGATAAAGCAGAAGACAGCCGGCAAGAGCGGAGAGCGATTCATAAATCTGGGTCGGATAGACAGCAAGGCAGCAATACGGACCATCCTTCGAAACCTCAACTTTCTGCTGGGTCGTCAGCAATTCCTTCGGCTTTAAAAAATAATTGTATTTGAATTGTTCCGGAGCATCGGTCCACTGGTTAGCATCGTTTACATAGCCAAAATAATCGGCAGGCAAATCCAAATGGGGGTTTTCTCTGCCGCGAGCATAATCGGAATGAATTTGACTATTGTATGCCAATGAGCCGTAAGGAAAACGAATCGATATGCAGGAATTAGTCGGCTTGCCGAAGCAGCAGCCGTTAAGAAAACAGCCGATTCTGCCGAAGACAAGCGCCAGCATCAATCCTATTGCAAGAATATCAAGATATCGCCTTACGGGCAGCTTTTGTGCGCGAAG
>JAQTQF010000139.1 GCA_028712345.1 Phycisphaerae bacterium
TATTTCGGGGCTCGATACCTTCACTTGCGTTGTGGCTGACATAACACCTTTCCCAGGGCCTCGCATTATTCGTTACCTCCTTATGCGCCTGGTTCTGTTTCGACCTGCTGGTTAGGCTTTGGTCGCGCGGGATTGTCCAGCTTGCCTATATTAGCTGCGCTTGGCGCACCAACTTTCAATTTTCAATTGTTTTTACTATTAGTGATTTTGTCAACCGGAATTTTGAAATCAGGCTCAAACACGGCGGGAAAATGGATTTTTTGAAAGTCAGGCTTGGAATGATGAATGCCGATTTAACAGGGATGGACATGACAGGCAGAGCCAGGAAGTTCTAAAGCGCGGGAAGAAAAATTATTTTCATTCTTTTTTGCTGGCAGGATTATACCTTATGTGGTAAAGACCTCAACTCCTTTGCGCGTGATCAGCTCGCGGTCGAGGGCTTTCAGCCGGTTGTCGGTGATAACGGCATCGATGTCGGTAATCTCGGCGAATTTCACCAGTGCTTTTCCCCAAATTTGCGGCTCTCGGTAATGACAATAACCTTATCGGAGACTTTGGCCGACAGTTTTTCCAAGTTGGCAAAATTCAGGTCGGAGGTGTAGCTCTGTTGCGCGTCCGCGCCGTCACTGCCGGTCACCAGCAGGTCAATGTGATATTCGGCCAGGTATTTTTCCGCGCGGGACCGGCTATCCAGCACCCTTTGTTCACTAAGTGCCGCAGAACTGATTTATCTCAAAAGGCAATATTCATAAAATTTTTGCCATTGGACTTAAGCATTACTGCGGCGATACTGTGAAGGAGTTAATCCATATTTTTTCTTAAATTGAATATATAAATAATTAACGTCTTTATACCCTACTAATGTGGCAATATCTTTAATATGTCGATCAGTTTGTTTTAAATACCGGCAAGCACATTCTAATCTTCTGTTTATTATTGCTTGATTAATAGTCATTTTTGTTTCGCTATTAAATAAAAAATTCAAATGGCCTAGGCTCAGACCAACATGATTGCTTATCTCTAGCAGACTAATTGGACGGTTCATATTATCTTGGATGTAATAATTTATTATCTCGGCAATGTCTCTTTTATTTTCTCCTCTTGCAGGCGGAAAATTGCGAGGAAAAATATTTTTAGGAGTTTTCGGTAGCAATACACGGATTAATTCAGCAATGGCTATTCTTATAAGATATAGAACCTTTTCCTCACATGCAGTTTGTTGCTCAATGGCTTCATCAATAATTTGCCGGATAATTTGTTCGAATTTGCTGAAGCTGTTTATATGATAATTATGTTTTTTTATGGAATCATTTAGTAAAGTAAGATCACATCTGGAACGTTCTCCATATTTGGAAATATTTATCATAAAACTGAATACATCTGAATCTTTTTCTAAAATACGCCAATAATGCTTTATTTTGGGCGGGATTATAACAATACCACCAGGGTGTAATAAAATTTCCTTGTCCCCTATTTTATAAATCATTTCACCTGCTAACAGCAGTGAAATCTCAAAAAAACGTTGTTCATGTATCAAACACACATCATTTGCAAGCAGTCTATTTACATGGGCAATATGAGGCAACGCAAAGAAATCAGTAATACTTATGGTTTCCCGTAGCTCTTTAAGCGTTTTTATAAAGTAATTGATCTGTGAAAAGCTGGATTCCGCATTTAACATGGCTTGACTCGTGTTAATAATTGATAATTGTTCGAAATAATAAAATATAGGACATATCTTCATATTTTCAAGTTTATCGGTTTTTTTTATAGTTGATTTATCGCCTAATTCATTCTATAATAATTAGTATAGAAAGAAGAATAACGAAAAATAGGAGAAGTCGGTAGAATGATTATTCAAAACAGCAGTATTTATGTGGCTGAACAACGCGAATATGATGTTGAACAGTCATTATTTAATAACAACAATTTTTCAAACAAAGGAGTGAAAATGAAAGAGAATATCAGTCGTGGGGCAAGAGGTTTTTTTACACTTATAGAACTCTTGGTTGTTATTGCTATCATAGCAATCGTTGCCTCAATGTTGTTGCCGGCGTTAAATAAAGCAAGGGAGATTGCAAAATCAATCAAGTGCATGAATAATACCAAGACCCTCGGACAAGCTTTCATCATGTATCGCGACGCGTATGCCGGTAACTATCCGGTTATAATAAACGGAAATACGCAACCAGCCAACAACACATATGTAAATCCTCTCTGTCGCAATATGACACCGACTCTTTTGCTATATAGTGACGGAAATCCGCACCTTTGGGATGATAAAATGCCAAAATATCTACTCTGCCCCTCAATAACATGGAACGGTGTGAGTACCAACTCAGGCTTTCTGAGCTATGGATTAAGCAGAAACTACGAAGGTAATTTCAAAAAAGTAGAAAAAATGAAGCGTCCTAGTACGGTGATTGCTTTTGGAGACTCTGATGACTTTGGCGCTAGAACACAGGCGTTATACCCAAAGGATATAAATGCTGCTTCATGGATTGGGTTTGGGGTACAGACAGGATTGACAAGAAGGCATAGCCTTGGCGGCAACTTTGGCCGTTTTGATGGCAGTTCCTGCTACTACAAGCGTAGCGTTCTGCTGGTCAACGACGACATCTGGCTTGACGAAGTGTCTGACAAGTATTGGAACTACCGTTAACAACATTAGAAACTTTCAGAAGGATATAGTCTATGTTCAGAATTAAATTGCTTATCTTGGTTGTAGTCATGTTTGCCGCCGATGGCATTTTCGCGCAGGAGCAGAACTTTATTAAAAACTCGGGCTTGGAACAGGGGGCGGATGGCTGGGGAAAGTACCAAAACGGTTACGAAATTTCTGGCGAAAATCCTTATAAAGGGACAAGGTGTATGATACTCAACAGTACGGTGCGTACATCGGATTGGAATAAAGGTGCCTATGGAGCCATCCATGATGTACTCTTCCGTACTCCGCAACGAGGATGACTCGTCTTCTCGCTATATTGCAGGATGGATAATAACAACGAAGGCTCACCGAAGGTGAATTTCGGAGTCTTTTACGCCGATGGCACTTCCGACTGGCATAACAATATGATTTTGAACGTTTCAAAAGATTGGGAGTACAGAGAGTATGTGATACCTCCAGGTACTGCACCCATAACACGAGTGCAGCTGGTGCTCATGTTTCGAGGAGTCGGAAAGGTTGCTTTGGACGAGTTTTCGTTGCGTCCCGGTCCAAAGAGCCCTGATTTGGCCTTTGACTATCTGACCATCACTCAGCCGGTTTTCGGCGACCGAGGCATCGCAGTAAGTGGTCTGGTTAACGCCGTGGCCAAGTGGAAACTCGCACTTTCTGAAGACGGCAAGGAGCTTGCAAAGCAGGAGACCGAAGGACGCCTTGTCCAGTGGTTCTGCGACCGGCCAATCACCAAGCCTCTTGTGCTTGAAATAACTGCCCACGACAAGTTCGGAACCGAAAGTCTGAAAAGAATCTTTAAAATCGCTCCTGCATCATCGGCAAACAGAAAGTATTGTGTGTGGCCAGTGGACTCCATGGAGAAGGTTATGCCTGAGACGCTACCCTCCGTTGCCAACGTCGCACCTTTATTATGTAGCATTGAACTTGCAAGGAATGAGACAGAGGGGATACAGCTTGCCATCCGCCGCCAGCCAGGAACGGACATCGGTGACGTGAAAATTGAAGTATCTGACCTGCTGGATTCAAAGACCATGCACACAATACCAGCCTCGGCAGTGAAATGGTTTGAAGTTGGTTACTTGAAGGTTGCAAAGACGGAGCCTCATCCCAAAGCGCCGACTCTGGCGCGCCCCGGCTGGTTTCCTGAGGCACTTCTGCCCATGAAGAGTTTGCAGGTCAAGGACGACAACACCATGAGTCTCTGGTTGAATGTCTCAACGATGCCTGAGACAAAGCCTGGTCTATACCAAGGCACAGTCACGCTCACACCTGATAAAGCCGAACCGACGAAAGTAACACTATTGGTTAAGGTTTGGGATTTTTCCCTGCCAAAGGAACCGTCACTAAAGACCGCTTTTGACCTAAATTACGCCGATATCCTCGCAAAGTACGGCGCCGAGAAAGGTAAGGAGATGCCGCAAAAATTTGCAGAGTACGTTGTTGCACATAGAATTCCGCCACAGGTTCTTTATGGGACCAGGCCGATGGATCTGGATATTCTTAAGAATGTCGTCGACGATATTAATATCATCTCCCTTGGAGCTTCGCTGGAAGGCAAAAAATTCACGAAGAATGAGGTTGACCGACAGATTTTGTTAATGGACGATCACTTCGCCAAGGCAAAGGCGTTGGGACTCTACAGAAAAGGGTTCTACTACGCTTTCGACGAGTTCATGGAAAATAGTAAACCGGACGTGAAGCTGGTGTTCGGTGAGATGAAACGTCTACATCCAGAAATACTTACCATGTGTACGACCACGACTGTGTCAATCGATGCCAAGGCTCTCAAAGAGTTAAACATCGATATACTCTGCCTCATGTTGAACTATTATGACAAGACGAAGGCAAAGATTCTGCGTAAGCAGGATCCTGCCAGGCAGGTGTGGGGGTACATCAGCTTCCAGCCCGGCTATCCATATATACATTTTAAACTTGAGAGTCCGTTGATCGAAAGCCGCCTCTTCAGTTGGCAATGCTACCAGCAGGAACTCGATGGCTTCCTCTCCTGGGGGCTTAACCAGTATTGGCAGGCAGGTTGCACCAAACAGGCCCAAAAATTAGTAGACCCCGACAGCGGCGTTTATCTCGAGTGGAATATGGCTACCAATCCGCCAGGGGTTATATTCGACAATCTCAATGGTGATGGCAAGGTTCTGCTCTATGGCAAAGACGGCCCAATCGGAAGCATCCGCTTTGAGAACTTTCGAGACAGCATGGAGGACTATGAGTATCTTAATCTTGCAAAGCTGAAACTTGGCGAAAAGGCTGCCATGGCATTCGCCGAGAGAATCACGAAGTCCTTCACTGAGTTCTCACGCGATCCGGTGCTGCTGAGACAAGTCCGCAGAGAGCTTGCCGCCGTTCTCGAAGAAAATGTAAAGAAATAAGCAATGAAGAGATTTTATTTGTTATTGCCGACAAGTCTACTTGTTGGAGTCAATACAATGGCAATGAATATTTATATTGAAAAATTGCTTACAAAAGTTCGCACGATACCAACATATCCGACAATAAAAATTATTTTATTGCCGCCAGTATGGCGAGAGATGAAGGTGAGTCATTTAACTTGTTGTATTCCAATCCAACAAATCAACC
>JAQTQF010000140.1 GCA_028712345.1 Phycisphaerae bacterium
AGCGGTTTTAGTTTTTTCACGGCCCGGCCGCGATGAGAGATTTTGTTTTTATCATCCAATTTAATCTGGGCAACAGTTTTATTGAGAGAAGGAACGAAAAATATCGGATCATAACCAAAACCATCTGTTCCTGCCGGCTTATCGGTAATGATTCCTTCAAGTTTTCCCTCCGTTTCGAGCAGAATTTTGTCGGGGCTTGCCAGGCATAAACTACAAACAAATCTTGCGGTTCTTTTTTCAGGGGGAACATTTTTGAGCAGGTCTAAAACTTTCTGCATATTTTTGTGATCGAGAAGGGTTCTGTTATTTGCGGGTGATGGACCGCTCCATAACTGTCGCGGCCCTGCAACCCCCACCACAGGGGTGGGGGCTAAACAACTGAAACGGGCGCTTTTTACGCCTGGGGCGCCGTCGAGAGCGTCAACCATCAATCCCGAATCGTCTGCTATTGTCCAAAAGCCGGTTTGCTCTGCATAGCCGAGGGCTTTTTTGCGGGCGTTGTCGGCAAATGTTTTGCCGTCCTCTTGCACTTCCTTTATATCAGGAAAATCAGCGAGACTTAACCACTGACAAATAAAGGGGTCTGACCCCTTTATTTCCGAAAGTTCTTTGAGCTTGCCGGGATTTGTAGTAGCGACGAGAATTTTTATTTTCACCACAGAGACACCGAGATTTTTTAATTAGCCACGAATGAACACGAATAAATACTAATTTTATTTTTTACTGATAACCGATGACTGAATTACTGCTTTCAGCTTAAAAGTTTTTTTAATAATGCCCGCTGGAAGTGCAGACGATTTTCGGCCTGGTCGAATATAATGGAATTTTCCGATTCCATCGCTTCATCGGTAATTTCAAGTCCGCGGTAAGCAGGCAGGCAATGCATAATCTTTGCATCGGGCGACAAGGCAAGCAGACTGCCGTCTACGGCAAAGCCCTGAAAATCGGCAATCCTCTTTTGCTTTTCGTCTTCCTGCCCCATACTGACCCATGTATCGGTGTAAATCACATCGGCATCTTTAACGGCATCGCGAGGATTATTCGTCTGAACGGTCGTCAAAGCCATTATCTCATTCGTACGAGCAATGGATTTTTCATCAAGTTCATACCCCTTCGGCGAAGCGACCGTCATTTTCATTCCAAGCTTTGCGCAGGCAAAGGCAAGCGAGCGAGCAACATTATTGCCGTCGCCTATGTAGGCGATTTTAATTCCTTTTAATTTTCCGAAATGCTCACGGATAGTCATAATATCGGCCATCGCCTGGCAGGGGTGCGACCAATCGGTCAGGGCGTTTATCACGGGGATATCCGCAAACTTGGCAAGCTCAATAACGGTTTCGTGCGCGAAAGTCCTTGCCATAATGCCCTCGGCATAACGATCGAGCACTCTTGCCATATCCTTAATCGGCTCGCGTTTGCCGATTCCGCCGATATCTTCAGGCTTTACATAGATTGCGTTTCCGCCGAGCTGCGTCATTGCGATTTGAAAACTCATACGAGTACGGAGAGAGGGTTTTTCAAAAAGCATCACTAAACTTTTACCAGCCAGGCAACTGTCCTGTTTGCCCTCTTTGCAGAACTTTTTGAGCTTATCGCTTAAATCAAGAAATTCGAGCAGTTCTTCAGCATCGCAACTGCTTATTGACAAAAAATCTTTCATTATGCACCTGTTTTAAAAAAACACTGACCTCCGGTAAAACCGGGGGCTAAATATTACCCGCCTACGACGAGCAAATAAGATTGCCGCGGCCTTTCAGGCCTCGCAATGACAGCATCGCCGTGCCGGCGACGGCTAAACAAAAACCCTCCTGTCGCTTTCGCTCCAGGCTCTGAACCCGCCGGATTCCGCCTTCGCCAAAGGCTTCGGACGAACAAGAAACCGGCGGGCTTTTGGACTTTTACGAACCCGTCATTAAAATGACGGGGCTAACCAAAAATATTAAATTTTCAAAACGCTATCGAGAATATCAACGGCGTTATCAATTTCCGAGGCGGCAACGGTCATAGCGGGCATAAAACGGAGAACCGTATCCTGCGTACAATTTATTCGCAAGCCTGATTCGAGACATTTGGAAACAATTTCCGCACCGCCGATTTTCAACTGAATGCCGAGCATTAGTCCTTTGCCGCGAACATGGTCGATAATACTGTGCTTTGCCTTTAACTTGTTGAGTTTATCGGCTGCGTAGTCGCCCATTTTATTTGCATTGTCGAGAAGTTTTTCTTCTTCAATCGCTTCGATAGTTGCGACAGCGGCGGCACAGGCGATACAATTTCCGCCGAAAGTAGAAGCGTGCGTGCCGGGAACGAGCGAAGAGGCAATTTCTGATTTCGCCATTATAGCACCGATTGCAGCCCCGCCGCCAAGCGCCTTTGCCAGCGAGATAATATCCGGCTCGATGTCATAATGCTGATAGCCGAACCATTTTCCAGTTCGTCCCATACCGGTCTGAACCTCATCGAGAATCATTACGGCGCCGTTCGCATCGCAAAGCTCGCGTATCGTCTGCATATATTCATTCGTTGCGACATTGATTCCGCCTTCACCCTGAATCGGCTCAATCATCACGGCGGCGACTTCATCGGTGAATGCCTGCTTGAGAGCGTCAATATCGTTAAACGGGACATAAATAAAGCCCGGCAGCATCGGCTGAAAGCCTTCGTGCTTTTTAGGCTGAGCGGTTGCGGTTACCGTGGCGAAAGTCCTGCCGTGAAAACCGCCGAGAGCGGTTATATATTTATATTTTTCCTTTGCCGTGTGGATTCGGGCGAGTTTCATAGCCGCTTCGTTGGCCTCTGCGCCGCTGTTGCAGAAAAAGCTCTTTCCGCCGAAAGCCCGCTCGGAAAGCAATTTGGCGAGCTGCCCCTGCTGGACAGTATAAAAGGTATTGTCCATATGCATCAATTCGGCAGCCTGTTTCTGTATTGCCTTGACGACTTTAGGATGACAGTGGCCTATGCCGCTAACAGCCCAGCCGGGAAACATATCAAGAATTTTGTTGCCGTCTAAGTCGTATATATAGCTTCCGCTGCCTTTGGCGATAACCTTCGGCAGCCGGCCGTAATTGGCAATCACATACTGGTCAAACATTTTGATTACATCTTGCGTTGTCATAATTGTTTCTTATCCTTTATACTAAAAATAATCTCGTCGTCGTACCGACGACGGCTAAACGACCCTCAGGACAGGCCTGGGGGGCTAAACGAATTTTAAATTATTTTACAATCTGGGTTCCGATACCCGCCTCGGTGTATATTTCGAGCAGCAGCGAATGCGGAATTCTGCCGTCGATTATATGCGCTTTTTTAACGCCTCCTTCGAGAGCGACAAGGCCGGCCTCAACTTTCGGCAGCATACCTTCGGTAATTATACCGGCATCAATCATTTTCTTTATTTCGGCCTCGGTTACACTCGATATCCGGGTTTCTGGGTCGTTCACATCGGTGCGGATTCCATGGGTATCGCTGACCGAAACGATTTTTTCAGCTTCTACGGCCGCGGCGACTTTCCCCGCTGCGCTGTCGGCGTTGACATTGAGCTTCCCGCCTGCCCTGTCAATCGCAATCGGGGCTATAACCGGAATCGTGCCGTTGGCACAGAGGGTCTTAAGCAATTGACCGTTGACGGCTGTTACATCTCCGACAAGACCAAGGTCTATCTTCTTTCCATCAGTATCGGTAAGCCGCAAGGGCTGGCCGAACAGGACACAACTGCTGAGAGAGTGAAGTCCCATCGCATCGCAGCCAAGCTGTTTGATGGTCTCGCACATCAGCGTATTCATAGTATGCACAAGCGTATGCTCGACTATAGCCATCGTTCGCTCGTCGGTATATCTTCTACCGTTGACCCACTGAGACTCGATGCCGGAGGCGTTCATCGCTCTGGTGATAGCCTTGCCTCCGCCGTGTACGAGCACCGGCCGAATGCCGACGGTCGCCATAAAAACGACATCTTTGAGCAGCTTTTTTTGCAGGTCGGCGTCGTCGAGAACGCTTCCGCCGAGCTTTACGACGATGATTTTGTCCCTGAAAAGACGGATATACTCCATCGCCTCGATGAGAGCTTTTGCTTTTTCTATCGCTATTTCCAACTTGCTGCTCCAAAAAATCAATTAAACTGGAAACGGACAATTATATATATTTGTTTCTTTGGGGGTCAAGAGAATAATTAAGGCATAAGGGATAGGTTTTAGGGGATAGCCGAGACACAAAAGCCAATGATCGGATTCGAACCGATAACCCCCGGTTTACAAAACCGGAGCTCTACCGTTGAGCTACATTGGCGTCAAAAGAGAGAGTCTACAAAAAAGCCGTCTTTTTTGCAAGAAAAATCGTTTGGGCAAATTACCGTTCTCTTGCGCTGCCGTGCCGGCAGCGGCTAAACAAAGAATATTCCGGCCGCTTACCCATAAGGGACAGGCGCGGCTCGGCTTTAATGTAACGGCTAAACGAAACCTATAATTCAAAGACCTGGCCTGGCGAAGGAATATGGGCGTTTTTCATACCCGCCTCAACCAGCCTCTCGGAGAAAAACTCCAGCGCATTTTGCTCGCCGTGAACGCAGAAGACATGCTCAATACTGCTGGTTCCACATTTGTTGAAATAGTCGAGCATTTCAAACTCGTCGGCGTGGGCGCTTAAAGCGGAAATTTCTTCCACCCTCGCCTTGAGAGGCCAGACTGAACCGAAAATTTTGATTTCCTCCTGATGCTCGGCAATTTTTCTGCCGAGAGTATTTTCCGCCATATATCCCACAATCAGGATAATATTTTTGGGGTTGGTTATATTGTTCTTGATGTGATGAAGAATCCTGCCTGCTTCACACATTCCCGATGCGGAAATAATAATCATCGGGCCGGGCTTGTCGTTGAGAGCCTTTGATTCGTTCACATTTTCGGTATATCTGAGACCTTCAAATTTGAAAGGCTTCGAGCCGTTCATAACTAATTGGGCCGCATCGGAGTCCCAGCATTCCCTGTGTTTGCTGTAAATAGCGGTAGCAGCGCTGGACAGAGGTGAATCGACATAAACCGGCACCTCGCAGATTGCACCTTCAATATAAAGTTTATTCAGAAGATAGACCAATAGCTGCGTTCTGCCAATACTGAAAGCCGGGATAATAAGTTTCCCGCCTGTTCGGCATATTTCATTGACAA
Source organism: Phycisphaerae bacterium (assembly GCA_028712345.1). Lineage (GTDB taxonomy): Bacteria > Planctomycetota > Phycisphaerae > Sedimentisphaerales > UBA12454 > GWC2-45-44. The sequence goes on from JAQTQF010000140.1 coordinate 5,157, forward strand.
GCTCTTTGAGTTTACCCTTTACATCCTCGGCGGGCGGGTGCTTTCTGTCGCCGTAGGTGCTTTCGGTGATAAGATAATTAATATCCTTGATAACGACCGGGTCTTTGAG
>JAQTQF010000141.1 GCA_028712345.1 Phycisphaerae bacterium
GGCCCGCATTTCAATCCTTACATAATAAGGTACGGCTCTTGAGACTCCGTCTGAAAGCCTGATAACTTTACCGCTTTATGCCCTGTTTTTCAAGGGGATAATTTTGCCGCTGTTTCCCCCTTTTTTCCTTGTTTCGCATTCTCCCCAGTTCGGTTATAATGAGTTGTTGCCTTACAATACATATGAATTAGGAGAAAAAATGGATATCGAAGCCTTTTTATTGTGCGATGCCGCCACCGAGCAGCATGGCAAACTGAATATTCTCGGAGCATTTGACCATATCTGGGCAAAACAGCTGCCGGCGAAACATCCCTTCTGCTCAGTAGCCACCAGGGTCCGCTTTGAGAAGATTGAGGAAGGTAATCATTCCGTCAAAATCCAGATAATCGACGAGGACGGCAACAGCATAAGTCCTAAACTTGAGGGCAGTGTATTCGTACAGGCCGGCCCTGGCTTTGACTCATCGGTTGCCAACCTTATCCTTAATATTCAGGGATTGGAATTCAAACAATATGGAAGATACCAAATCGATTTAGCTATCGATGACAACATACAGGCCTCGCTGCCTTTAAGAGTGAGCGAAATACCAAAGCAATAAAGCAGAAAACAGAATATAAAGCCGCTGGTCTTGCCTGCGGCTTTTTTTAATCACTGATTATCCTGCAATTAAACACAAAATCGTTATGGCCAATAAAAAAAAATCGACTGACAGACGCCTTCCGAGAGGGCTGAAGATACTCTACGAGGACCGCGATATTCTTATAGTCGATAAGCCTGCCGGTCTGCTTACGGTCGGCACAGCAACGGACAAAACCAGAACTGTTTATTACATTCTGACCGACTACATACGCAAAGGCTGCGCCAAATCGCACAACCGAATTTTTATCGTTCACCGGCTCGACCAGTGGACTTCGGGCGTTCTGATATTCGCCAAGAGCGAGGAAATCAAATTGCGCCTGCAGGCCCAATGGAAAAATACGAAAAAGAAATATCTTGCCGTGGTTCACGGCCGATTTGCTCAAAAAGAGGGAATCATTACATCATACCTTGCCGAAAATAAGAGTATGGTCGTTTATTCCACGACCAACGCAGCCAAAGGCAAACTTTCGCACACCGCTTATAAGGTAATTAAAGAGACCGAAAAATTCAGTCTGCTGGAAATAAATCTCCTGACAGGCAGAAAAAACCAGATACGAGTGCATCTGGCCGATAAGGCCCATCCGATTGCCGGCGACAGGAAATACGGAAAAACCGACGACGGATGCAAAAGACTTGCGCTACATTCAAAATCTATTTCCTTCAAACACCCTGCCGCCGATAGAATTGTTACTTTTGAAACCAAGATGCCTAATTATTTTAATAAATTACTGAACACAAAATAATTTTGAATTTTTGCTTTTTTTCGTTACCATTCTGATATGTCAAATGCCCATCTGGTAATTTTAAAAAAGCAGTATCTCGATAAGATACTTGACGGTTCAAAGACAATAGAATCGAGACTTATGAAGGGTAAATGTGCCCCATTTGATTGTGTCTCGACGGGCGATGTATTATTCTTCAAGCAATCCGCCGGGCCGGTTGTTGCCAAAGCACAGGCGGCCGCGGTAAAGCAATTCAGCAATCTTACGCCACAGACAATCGCAAAACTCAAAACAGAATACAACGACAGAATCAGGGGCGAAGAGGGGTACTGGCAGATGAAAGCACCCAGCCGATACGCTGTGCTTGTTAAATTAAAAAATGTAGAAACAATTCCGCCGAGAAGAATTTACAAAAAGGACTGGCGGGCATGGGTGGTTTTGAAAAAACCGAATGATTTCGGCCTGCTGTAAAATTTAACCGCGGATTTCACAGATTACGCGGATTTTATTGCTGATAACGCTATGTAGAAAACACAAAACAAGACCTGTCATTCCCGTTTCAAAATGTCATTTCCGCGCAAGCGGGAATTCAATTTTCTGGACTCCTGCTTTCGCAGGAGTGACAAAATATTACTCTAAGCTCCTGCTGGAGTTTACCCTCGTGAAAACGGGGACAGGTATGACAAATCGCATTAGCCCTTTTTAGCATAGAAATAAATCCGCCATCGCCAAAGGCTTTGGCGGACAAGCACGAATAAACCCTCTTTTAGATGCGGGATTGACAAAAAGACAGGAACGATAGAGAATGAGCGTTGCGAAGTTTTGGCCGATATTGAGGAATTACAATGAGGAAACGGTAAAAAGATAGATGTTGATCTATTCGGGATTTTGTGGTGAAAGGATTGATAAATGTCAGGAAATTACGATGTGCAACAGGTCTGCGAGAACGGTCATCAAATAACAGGCTGTTACTCTATCAAAGCAGAGTAACGACAGGAATTTTGTAAAAAATGCGGAGCCCATACTATCTGTGCTTGCCCAACTTGTAAAAAAGAAATTCAGGGCGATCGGCTTGGAGAGGATTGGTATAGCGAGGTGCATAGCATGGAAAGTGCCGATGTTCCTTCGTTCTGTCCTAATTGTGGTAAACCATCTCCATGGACAAATAATAAAATTATGACAGCTATCCAGATTTTAACGGAGTTCGGTGAGCTGAACGATCAGGAAAAAAAGACTATCAAGCAAGACATAAATAACATTGTTATGGATGTACCACAGGCCGAGCTTTCGGCGATGAGAATAAAACGGATTTGGGAAAAATGTAGCAGGGCTGGTTACGAAATTATAATGGAATTTGCAAGCCGTACAGCAGCCAAAGTATTAAAGAATCCGTGAACTAATTCTCTGTTTGTTTGATATTATCTAACCTAACCGCAGATAACTGTGATTATCTGCTTCTGCCGACGCTGTTAATCAGGCCGACTGACATTATATTTACGAAGATGCTCGAGCCGCCATAGCTTACAAAAGGCAGAGTAATTCCGGTTATCGGAATAATGCCGATGGTCATAGCGATATTTACAAGCACCTGAATCGCGAAAAGAACGGCAAAGCCCGCGGCAATGAAACCGCCGAATGTGCTCGAACTGGCCGCGGCAATCTCAATCGTACAGGCAATCAGCAGCGCATATAAACCGATAAGCAGTATCGCTCCGGCAAAGCCCCACTGATGACAAACGAGCGCAAAGATAAAGTCGTTGTGCCTGTCGGGAAGAAATTTATATTTTATAAACGGTCCCGTTCTGTAGCCCTGACCACTGAGACCGCCGGAAGCAATGGCAAGTTTCGAGCGCATAAGCTGATAACCCTGGCCGATATCCCAGTTTCGCAGCCGTTCCCTGTTTACGCCCAGGGCTCTTGCGAGAGCGGGATGCTTTTCAACTTTGTTTCTGAGCCAGCTTTGCGAACCGTCAATATTGCTCTGCAAAAGAACAGAGCTGATTCTTGTCCGCTGATAGTCCTGCATACCCAGCCATAACAATGGGAACGCCAAGGCCGCAAGCAAAATTATGACAAGCAGATGTCTGACCTTAGCCCCGGCTATGAACAGCATTGACAGCAGCACCGGCATCATTAATAGAACCGTTCCTAAATCCGGCTCAAGCAATATCAGTGCCATCGGAAACAGCGTTAAAATAAACGGCGGGATAAGCGAACTGAAATTACGGTAATTGCTTCGATAACGCAAATGCCAGGCGAGTGCGATTATATAAACAAACTTAAAAAACTCCGTCGGCTGAAACTGCGGCAGCGAACCTATCTCTATCCATCGGCGAGAGCCATGCTTGGCAGAGACGAAAGGAACATTTACGAACTTGTCCAGCACAAGCCAGAATAGAAGAACCATAATAATTGCATAAAGCCAGAAACTTGCCGGACCGAGCTTTTTGTAGCTGAACGAATTCATTATTATGAAACCAGCCAAACCTGCCGCGGCAAAGATACACTGTTTTTTCCAAAGACTTGAATAGCCGGCAAACTGCTGCATATCGGAGCCGGCAGGATTCCCCGATGCGTAAATCATCAGTATCCCAATTATCGTCAATCCGACCGCCGAGAAAAGGAGTAAAACTCTGGTCAGAGTCAGCCTGCCTTTGATAAATTCAAGTATATCAAACATGTTAGGAATGATAACAGAACCGGAGGAAAAAGAAAAGACTCAGCTATAACGCAAAATTCCGGCCTGTTTGCGTCGATATGTCCGGCAAAACCTGTTGAAATATAACCCTATATAGTGTAAGGTACTTTCAATCGGAATCTTAAGGGTATCTCTAAAAATGCAACTTGTCATTGCGAGTCCGTCGCAGACGGACGAAGCTATCTCGTTTTTGAAGCAGCAATTGAGATTGCTTCGTCGCTTCGCTCCTCGCAATGACATCCCCACTTTCGTGAGGACAAGCTTTTAGAGGTTGTCTTAAGCTTTGCGCCCGTAGCTCAATTGGATAGAGTTCCGGACTTCGAATCCGGCGGTTAGAGGTTCGACTCCTCTCGGGCGCATTTAGAGAACGGCAGGTGTCGAACCTCAAAGGGTGCGGGAAAAGTATTTTCCCGCGCGGTCGGGGTGACAGGGAGCAAAGCGACCGCCAGAGAGGCAGAGCCACTATGGAAATTTGCGAAAGCAAATTTTGGTTCAAGGCCGAAGGCCGGACTCCTCTCGGATGCATTCTATGAATATGATAACTCACGATAAAATTCATATACCCCAGAACGAACTGGCCGTTAAGGCCAGCCGAAGTAGCGGACCTGGCGGACAGAATGTGAACAAGCTAAACACAAAAGTTGCTGTCGCCCTGGATATTCCAAATTGCAGTTTTTTAAGCGAAGAACAAAAAAAGATTATACTCAGAAAACTGGCCGGTAGAATAACAAAAGACAATAGGCTGATTGTTGACAGTCAGAAATTCCGCACACAAAAAGCGAATCGTGATTTTGCTGTTGAGAAACTTGAATTACTGATTGAAAAGGCTTTAAAAAAACCAAAGAAAAGAAAACCGACAAAGCCGACTGCATCGTCCATTGAAAAAAGACTAAAGCAGAAAAAATCAAGAAGCACCGTCAAGATGCAAAGAAGAAAAACAATTTCTGCTGAATAAGCCCTGTCAAAAAACTAAGGCAACCTCTAAAAGCTTGTCCTCACGAAAGTGGGGATGTCATTGTGAGGAACGCAGCGGCGAATCAATCTCTTTGTATTGTTTCAAAAAACGAGATTCTTCGTCCGCCTGCGGCGTACTCAGAATGACAGTCGCATTTTTAGCTTATGCCCATGAATG
>JAQTQF010000142.1 GCA_028712345.1 Phycisphaerae bacterium
CGCCTGCTCGAAATTATTAACGCTCACATTTTCAACGGTAACCATCTGGCTGTATCCGTCGAAACCGGTTAATTCTCTGCCCCGGCTGTCTATAACAGGATCGTAGACTGCCCCGTCCAAAGCTTCGAGACCATCAATATCAGATACCATTGCCGTAAGTTCGCGAATCTGCTCAGAAAGAAACTCTGCAGTGGAAAGCTGCCCCGCCTGCGCCGTCGCCTGCGTAAATGCACTGTTCGAGCCGACAATAGCGGCTATCGCAATACCGAGCAGCATCACCGCTATTAAAACTTCGACAAGAGTGAACCCGTTTTTATATTCTATTTTTGATTTTTCATTTTTGATTTTTTAATGCCCCGACGCCATTGACGACATTTTGAAAATAGGCAACACTATTGCCATCGCAATAAATCCGACCAGAACTCCCATAACTATAATCATCAGCGGTTCAATCATCGAAGTTACCACTTTTATAGTAGTCTTAAGCTCACGCTGATAAAACTGACTCACCTCTTCAAGCACCTGTCCCAGCATTCCCGAATCTTCACCGCTTCGAATCATTTGTATTACGGCTACCGGCAGAAGCGGTTTTGCCGAGAAGCTCTGAGCAATCCTCTTGCCCTGCTTAACCGAATCATGCACCTGATACCACATTCTTTTATAATGAACATTTCCGCTGACTTCAGCGGTAATAACAAGCGTATCGAGAATCGGCACACCCGCGTTGGTAAGAATTCCCATCGCACCGAGTGAACGGGTGATATAAAGACAATTGCAGAGTTTTTTTATCAGCGGAATAATAAGCTTTGCCTTGTCAAACCAGAATCTCCCGACTATTGTTCTGATAAAGGTACACAGTCCGCCGATAAACACCACTATCCCCGCAAGAACATACACCCAGTAAGCTCTCAAAAAACTGCTTATTGCCATAATAATAATAGTCGGCTTGGGTAGCAGATGCTCTTTTCCCACAAACAGCGTTGTAAATTTCGGCAGTACGAATATCAACAAAAAAGTTGTACAGGATATCGCCATAAAAGCGATTATTCCCGGATAAATCATCGCCCCGATAACCTGAGAACGGGTTTGAATCTCCTGGTCGAGATATTCGGTAATCTTTCTGAGCATTAGACTCAGCGAACCACTCATTTCCGCAGCGGCAATCATATTGACATAAAGCTGACCGAACACATCACGATATTGACCGAGAGCCTGCGAAAAACTCTCACCGGCCTCAATCCTGTTCTTCATATCCAAAACCATTTTCCTGAATTTTCTCTTCTCTATCTGGATACCGATTGATTCCAGCGCATCGGGCAGCGGTATGCCCGCCTTAATCATTACCGAAAGCTGATTGGTAAAATTAAGAACATCCTTCAGCCCAGGCCCCAATTCAAAGCTTATCTCTGAGAGCTGCTGGAGATTTGTCTTCTGTGCTTTGCCGGAACCCCGGCCTCGATGCACAGCCATTTTTTCAGCAGTTACTGCGACAGGCATTATTCAGCCTCCAATTCAGCTTTAGCGATTCTGTAAATTACGCAAAAAAGTCGCGCGATTATCAGCCGACAAAGTTTTTTCCATCTTCTGCGGATAAGCAGAACTGTTTATCGCATCTTCTCTGCCTATAAATCCCTTAAAATACAACTCCGCAATACTCGTATCCATATCCTGCATACCCATTTTTCGTGATGTCGCTATAATATTCGGTATTTCATAAATTCTGTTTTCCCTGATACAGTTTCTGACCGCCGAATTGCATAGTAAAATCTCAACCGCAGGCACCATACCCGGCTTGTCCACTCTTTTGAAAAGCGTCTGCGAAACAACAGCCTGCAGGGTGTTAGCCAGCATTGCTCTAATCTGCCCCTGCTGCTGAGCGGGATAAATGTCTATTATTCGTTCGATGGTCTGGGCGGCATTTATCGTATGCAGAGTACTCAGTACCAGATGTCCCGTTTCGGCTGCGGTAATAGTAGCGCTGGTGGTTTCAAGGTCTCGCATTTCACCGACCAGTATCACATCTGGATCCTGCCTGAGCGAGTGTTTGAGTCCTGACGCAAAATCCGTACAATCGGAACCAATTTCCCTCTGCTCAATCATCGACGAGCCGTTTTCAAATATATATTCAATAGGGTCTTCCAATGTAATAATTCTCTTGCTTTCGGTTGAATTAATTAAACCAATCATCGCCGCAAGCGTGGTACTTTTTCCGCTTCCGGTATGTCCCGTTACCAATACAAGTCCCCTGGGCAATGAAGAAAGTTCCTCGGCAACTTTGGGCAAATGCAACTGGCTTATATGAGGTATTTCGCCCGGCACAAGCCTAAACGACATAGCGATTGTATCTCTCTGGTAGTGGGCATTAACCCTGAATCTGCTGCCATCCTCAATAGTCGTCGAAAAATCATAGTCCCGTTTTTTCTCAAAGCTCTCAAATTTTTCAGGCGCAATCAAATCCGCCAGCATTTCTCTGGCCTGCTGCTGGCTAACCATCTCGGCTTGCATAACAACCAGTTCAGTGTTTATTCTCATCATCGGCGGCATACCTGCGTTTATATGCAAATCACTCGCCTCCGCCTGAACCGCATCGGCGAGAAATTGTTTAATCTGCGTTTTTTTACCAGCCGAATTAACTACCGCTGTATCGCTATGCTCAAACGCTGTACCCATCAATTTGCCCTTCAAAAATATCTATTGTATATTACCGTCCGAATTTCATTCCGGCTTCTGGTCATAAGCTTCGGTTACCCTTAAAACCTCTTCTATCGTAGTAATGCCTTCTTTGACTTTCCGGATACCGTCCTGATACAGGCTCAAGACGCCGGTTTTATTAAAAACACTCTTTATGCTCTCGGTTGAGCAGCTTTTATTGATTATTGATTTCACCTGTTCATCAACAATAAGCAATTCATAGATACCGGTTCTGCCGACATAGCCGCTTTTTCTGCAGTTGTCGCATCCTGCACCGCGATACAGAACTCCCGGTTCAATCCCTGCCCTGGTCATATGTTTGCGAAGATTATCAGGCAGTTTGTAAGGTACTTTGCAGTTCGGACAAATTTTGCGAACCAGTCTCTGTGCCAGCACCGCGTTTAGAGATGCCGATATCAGATAAGGTTCTATACCGATATTTACAAGCCGGGTAATCGAGCTTGGCGCATCGTTGGTATGCAGAGTCGATAATACAAGGTGTCCCGTAAGCGCTGCTTGAACCGCAATTCTCGCCGTCTCGGCATCTCTTATTTCACCAACCATTATAATATCAGGGTCCTGCCTCAAAAGACTTCTCAACGCCGCCGAGAATGTCATTCCTATACGGTCATTAACATTCACCTGGTTTGCGAACTCAAGTTCGTATTCCACCGGGTCCTCAACCGTTGAGATATTGAGTCGTTTGCCGTCCATCAGTCCCAGCGACGAATACAATGTTGTGCTTTTTCCGCTTCCTGTCGGACCTGTAACTAAAAGTATGCCGTTTGGTTTGTGTATCTGCTCGATAAAAGCTCTCATCGTTGCCGGGTCCATTCCCGAATTATCAAGTCCCCTCAGAATAGACTGACTGTCAAGAACTCTGATAACAACCTTTTCACCATGAGATGTCGGCAGAGACGAGACTCTTAAATCAATTCCTCTTCCGCCGACAATAACCGATATCTTCCCGTCCTGCGGCAGTCTTCTTTCGGAAATATCAAGATTGCTCATAATCTTCAGTCGCGATACCATTGCTGCGTGCATCTGGGCAGGCGGAGTCATTTCCTCAAATAAAACTCCATCGATTCTGTAACGAATTTTCGTCTCTTTACCCTTAGGCTCGATATGTATATCGCTTGCACCCTGCTTTATCGCATAACTGATGAGATAATTCACAAATTTTATTACAGGCGATTCGCCTGCCATTTTTTCAAGGTCTTCGATCTTGTCCGGCGCATCCTGAACAACCTCAACATCAGCAATATCCGCAATCATTGCCTCGACGCCGTAATCAGCTTTTCCATCACCTAAAGCGTTAATCGCGGTATCGATATCCGCATTGCTGCAAACTACGACATTCACATCCATACCGGTACGGAGTTTGACCTCATCCAAAGCAAAAACATTTTCCGGCTCGGCTGTAGCTGTCGTGAGAACATTGTCCTCAAACGCTATCGGCATAATTCTATTGCTGGCTATAAATCCGATATCAAGTTTCTCGAACGCATCACGGTCAATCTGCGCAATTCGGATATGTCTGAATTCAAGTCCGGATATATGCGCTCTGGCGGCAAGAATATCGTCCTTATCGACATATCCAAGCCGCAGAAGAATTTCCGATGTACTTTCTTCAACATTTTTAAGCTGTTCGCCTCTAACCTCGGACAGTTGTTCATTTGTCACTCTGCCCATCCCGACAAGCGTATCAGCAACATCCCTGACACACATACCATTGGTGCTTTCGACTTCGTTTTGAGGTAAATATATCGTGGTAAGACCGGCCATCTTGCCGCCGCAGCTCTGCGTCCTCGGCGGATGACCGTCACCAAAACGCATCCCTGTTGAATTAATCAGTTTTTTGATTTTTTCTATCATTCGGTCTGAAGATATAAAATCGTATTGTGCCCGTTGGACTGCATCCTGACAAAATCATCGCCTATTTCCATAATTTCAAAACCATTTATCTCATCCCCCTTGTACAGCAATGTATCGTCAATCATACAGCAGTTGCCGTATTTGGATTTTAAAATACTCAGAAGCTCCATTTTCGGCATTTCTTTGTCCGCACGCGACACACCGCTCTTTGTCCCTGCCGACGAAACCGAATCAGACGATGTCCAGAGAACATTAAACGGGTCAGATATGAGTTCCTGCGGTTTAACCTGAGCAAAATTGGAAAATTCATAAAACTTTTTTACAAGCTCATCGACCTGCTCAATGCTTTCCTTATTGATTCCCGTAAGTTGTGCTATTGCCGATTCAATCTGAAGCTGCTGCTCATTAACTGCGGCACTTACCTTCGGAGCCGTATTTTTATGAACAACCCATATAGCCGCAAAGACAATCACTATCGCACCGACGAGGATAAAAGTCGTCTGTCTGACATTCTTTTCCTGCACCTGCGGCTGGATTACATCGCTCGGCTGTATTGTTTCCGGCTCCATCCGCTCATCCATATCTTTGATTAATGTCA
>JAQTQF010000143.1 GCA_028712345.1 Phycisphaerae bacterium
AGCGATCGAAGGCTCTGTACACCAGCACAACACAAGATTTCTTTGATATGGATATTGAAGAGTTGATGAATATTCAGGTAACCACGGCGGGCCGAAAGGCGCAATCTTTAAATATGGCTGCGTCAAACATTACCATTATTACGGAAAAAGACATCAAAGATTCCGGCGCCCAGACTCTTGCCGATGTTCTTGAAAGGCTGCCTGGCGTTTATGTAGCCACCACGGGCAGCGGCCTGAAAACGATATATATCCGAGGCATAGGCGAACGGTATAACGATAAAACAGTCCTGCTGGTCGACGGTTATCCGATGCGGGATATTTATTACTACTCTTATTCCCCGGACGAAACTATACCATTAGGCAATATTAAAAGAATCGAGGTTATTCGCGGTCCCGGCTCTTCTCTTTACGGAACCTGTGCCTATGCGGGCATAATCGACATCATAACAAAAGATGCCGAGGACCTCAAAGGTACGGAAATTATGTCTGGAATCGGCTCGCGCAGCTCTCAACAGCACCAGATATTGACAGGCAAAAAATGGGAAAGGGGTGAAATTACTTTTCTTGCCCGTTATTTTGATGTTGACCAGGGTACAATCGACAGAGATGAGGGCGGCACGGTTTCTGGCAAGTCTAGGACTGCCAGAAACGCAGCTTTTCATATGAAGGCAAAGTATGAAGATTTTGAGTTTCAGACGGGCTATTACCGCGTAACAACGCCTGACCCTATGTCGTCCACTGACAATCGCTATAAGACAGTTACGGAAGATATGTTCTTCCGCGGAGGCTATAAAAGAGAGTTTAGCGACCGGCTGAATATGCAGGCTAAGATGTACGCTAATCTGCAATGGGTAGAGGAAGATAAGCTTACCTATGATGCCGGAGTCCTTGATGAGAAAAAACATACCTCAAGACAAAGCGACCTTGTCGGCATAGATATTCAATTTCTGTATAAACTGTCCGAAAGAAATGACCTTGTGTTTGGTATGAATTATGAACGGGAAAATCTTGAGCATCACTGGTCATATAAGTCTAAAGCATCGACAGGTTGGGTTCAGGGAGCTAAAACGGGCACTTCAAGATACAGCGAGGATTTTCCGATGCCGATTCGCAATCACAGCATATCCTTCTATGCTGAAGACGAATTCAAGCTGATACCGGATGTTCTGCATTTTACGGCGGGCGCCCGACTGGACCGCTACACACAAACCGGCTCTAACCTGAGTCTGCGATTTGCTATGGTTTGGAAGGCCCGAAAAGATACGGTTATAAAACTTCTTTATGGCGAGGCGTTCCGCTCGCCGAGCTATCGTGAGATGTACAAACGGGATGACCCTTATGTGGAAACGCCCGAAAAAATAAGAACGACCGAATTGCTGATTTCTCACAATTTAAACAGAAATCATAATCTTGAGATTTCGTTATTCAAGAGCGAGCTTAAAGACTACATCAAAACACTCCAGTCCGGCGGATACGAGAATCTGAATCATCGCAGCAGCAAAGGCGTTGAAGTTGGTCTAAAAGGCAAATTCCATAATGCAAATTTATCGTACTTTGCCAACTGTACTATGCTTCAGACGAAAGATGTGGACCTGGGGGGCATCGGCGGAGTTCCCGAAAATATGTTCAATGCCGGTCTGACTTATGAAGGAATTAAACATATTGCCATCAGTCCGCATATTCAGCATATCGGCAAGAGAAACCGGCCGGACGACTACCAGCATACGGATGAAATGGATGATGTGGCGAACCGGCGAGATAATTTGGGCAGCTATACGCTGTGCAATATAACAATCCGAACAACGGATTTGCCGTTTGAATTGAGTTTCAGTGTAAGGAATGTCTTTGACAAGAAGTATTATTCCACATCGGAAAAAGGTCAGTATGATACCCAGGGCGAGGGGCGCATGTTCTGGCTGACGCTGGGGTATACTTTCAAATAATCTGCGGATTTATTCAGATTCTTTATTGTTAATCAGTTCGTAGAGTTCTTCCGCTGAGGAAGAATTCTGCAGCTTATTCTTGAAGTCCTCGTCGAGCAGCAGTCTGCTGATTCTGGCCAGTGCCTGGATGTGGGGGCCTGTCCTGTCTATTGGTGAAGCAAGAAGAACTACTATATGCACTGGTTTAGCGTCGATACTCTGAAAATCAACCCCGTTGCTGGAAACTCCCAACGCCATTACGAGTTCGGAGACACCTTTGCATTTGCCGTGAGGTATTGCTATTCCTGAGCCGATGCCGGTGCTTCTTGTCTGCTCACGCATTAGAACCGCTTGCAGAACGCTGTCTTTATCCGCGAGTGCACCATTGGCATCTAAAACATCCACCAGCTCTGATATTATTGCTTCCTTGTCTTTACCCTTGAGCGGAACCTTTATGCAAGCAGGTTCAAGAATCTGAGTAAGTACCATTTTTACTGAGCCTTACAAAAAATGAAAAGTACGAAATTACGCAAACCAGCCATTATACCGGGCTTTATCATCGAGGCAACGATTTTATTACAATCCGGATATTAAACCGTTTTTTTTTTTATAACTATTTATAAAATACAGTCTTATGGCTGTTAAATAATCAGCATACAATCGCCATAGGAGTAAAATCTATACCTTTTTTCGACTGCGTGCCGATAAGAAGTCATAATTTTGTCCAATCCGGCAAATGCCCCGACCAGCGCCAGCAGGGTCGATTTGGGCAGGTGGAAATTGGTTATAATGCCATCAACAATCCTGAATTCAAAGCCGGGGGTTATGAAAATATCAGTCTGGCCGTTTTGCGGGGTTACTTTTCTGCCGACTGAAACGGTTTCAAGCGTTCTGACTGAGGTTGTGCCGACAGCGATAACTCTGCCGCCTTGTTCGATAGTCCTGTTTATGATTTGAGCGTTGTCGCTGTCGAGCGAAAATCTTTCGCTGTGCATTTTGTGCTCTTGGAGTGTTTTGGTTTTGACTGGCAGGAAAGTTCCTTCCCCGACATGGAGAGTAACCTGAGCGATTGCGATGCCCTTTGCCTTTATGTTCTCGATAGTTTTCTCTGTAAAGTGCAGCCCTGCGGTCGGAGCGGCCACAGCACCGCTGTATTGAGCGTAAACGGTCTGATAACGCAGGGAGTCTGTTTTGTGCTCTATTAGGGGCTGGGTTCTCTTAATATAGGGCGGCAGGGGAGCAAAACCGATATTCTTTAAAACATCCTCGGCAGGCAGGTCTGATTGCGGCCTTAACAGCCATTGACCCGCCGAAAGCCTTTCCTTTGCCAGAACAGGGCAATATGGAATTTTATCCCTGTCGAGCAAACTGAGTTTTTCGCCCTGTTTTATTTTGGCCGAGTTTTTCAGCATTACCAACCAACAGTCCTTCTGCTGAGCGAGAAACAGGCCCTCGATTTTTGCTCCGGTACTCCGGCAGGTGAAGAATTTGGCCGGCAGGACTTTCGTGTTGTTTATAACCAGACAATCGCCTTTTCGCAGCCAGTCGCCAATATTCGCGAAACTGCTGTCAATTATCGCACCATCAGCGCGGTTGAGCACCAGCAGTTTGCTGGCATCTCTCTTTTCAGCAGGCTTTTGAGCGATAAGCTCTGCGGGCAGTTCATAATTCAGGTTTTCAATGTCCATTTGGCATCTCGTATTTACTAAAGACCAACAAATTATAAGACCTATGGCGATTTAACAACATTTTTTTTCGCACCTGTTCGCATAATATTCGTATTTTTTAACAGACAAGCCTTTTTTGACAAAGCCGGCCGGCATTTGGTTCGATAAAAAGATTGGAAAAGAACTTGTTTTTGGGAACTTCATACAGATGGATTCAGCACAGAACCTCGAACGGTTAGCAAGGTCGATATCGTCGCTTAACAGGGACAATATCGAGAAAAAAATCAGGAACTTCAAGGGCAGATTCAAACTCGATTTCACCGAGGACTACCTGCGGGGTCTGACGGTTGACCGTTTGAGACATATCCTCTTTGCTGCGATGGTAACCAATCGTAAAAAAGCAAATTAACTATGCCGTCAACCGGTCTTTATTCCTCTCAGCCCTTATTTCTTCTGGACAGTCATCTCTCATCGTATTATCCTGAACCGGAGTTTATTGTTATAATATAAGTGGGTTGTTATATGGCAAAGGCGTTTGAAGAGTTACGAAACGGCGTAGTATTAGCCGAGCTGGGCGGATACGGCAACGGAGATTTCTGTCTTCAATACGGCAGAGGAGCGGCCGTTGTTGTTATGGGTACATATATAATAGATTCCGCCGAGAAGATTCACTATCCGCAGGAATTTGTCTTTCGGCCTGGCAGCGAAAATTATCAGTCATATCTTAATGAACATATCAAACTTGCCAAAGAGAACGGCTCAAAGGTTGCCGTAAGCGCAATAGGCTCGAAAGTTGAGGATATAATCGAGTTTTTCCTTGCCGCCGAGTCCGCCGGCGCCGATTTCGTTTCGCTTTGCGCTCATTCGGCGATGGAAATGTTTACCAAACAGGGATTGGGTTATAAGCTCTGTATGCCTGAAAACCGCGAAAATCTTAAAATGTGGGTGAGCAAAATTATTTCCGCCACGAGTAAACCATTGATATTAAAGCCGGGTTCTGTCTGGCACGATTATATAGTTGAATCCGTTCGGACAGCCGCCGATATGGGGACACCGATAGTTCACGCCAATCTCGGTCTTGCGTTTGAGCCGCAGTCAATCGAGACGATAAAACGGCTTTCCGGAATTTTTGACTTTGTAATCGCGGGCGGCGGAATCACCGGAGCCGAAGACGCAAGAACCGTATTAAGTGCCGGTGCCGGGGCGGTATCGGTTGCCAAGACTGCGATACAGGACCGGAATTTTATTGAACAGCTTAGTAATGAGTTAAAATCAAATCCTAATTCGTAACTACAGCGGTTGCGACATTTTTTCCATATAGGACGACAAATCGAAATTGCTTGCAGGCAGGTTTATGGCTGGGTAACATTATGCTTGTTTCTTTTGATTTTTACAGGGAACGGGTATGGATAATCGGATGCTTTCAGCGATATTTTTTGTCTCGGCGTATGTCCTTTTTGTTTTTATGCCTGCAAGAAGGACGATTATCGCCGTCGCGGCAAGTCTGCTGGTTGTTCTGTCCGGCACCATTACATTTAAGCAGGCGTTTTTCGCCATTAA